>NZ_JANSIA010000011.1:0-42131 GCF_047461835.1 Synechococcus sp. R60.1
TTGTACTTCATCAAAGCGCATTCCTCCCGGCACTGACCCTACGGGTACAGTGCGGGGCTCCTGCGATTTCTAGCTGATATCGCAATGCAGGTATCTAGAGATGGAAAAAGATCACTCGTTTTACTCATTGACATTGAAATTGATGAGCCATGGTTTCTTGAAGGTAATCTGTGTAGGCCAGCCCATACTGTGAATGATCCTAAGCAAAGTAAGCGTGATGCTTATCTAGCGGATAGAGGCTGGGTTGTAGTTCGGTTCTCAGAACGGCAAGTTTATGAAGAAAGTGAAAAGTGCATTAATCTCATCTTTTGCTTGGTTTCAGGTGTCTTGGGTGCATTAGATTCTAAACAGCCAGACTTATCATTTTCATTTCCAACGGACCACAAGAGATGGGGTGATCAAAGTGCTCTTAGTGAACCTAGATTTCCTCCTTCCTACTTTTAATTCCCAAGGTTGAGACTGGCCCTACCGGGATTGAACTGAGCTAACGCGCTGGTCCGAGACGCTGCTGCAAGATTTGTGCGGCCAGCAACACATCCAGGGGGGTGGTTAGCTTCAAATTGGTCTCCTCCCCTTCCACGATGTAAACCGGCCAACCCAGCTTCTCAAACAGAGCTGCGTCATCGGTCACTTGCCAACCTTGGGCCAGAGCCTCCCGATGGGCTTGCCATAGCATCGACAGGCGAAACCCCTGCGGCGTTTGCGCTGCCCACAGCCGGCTGCGTTCTGGGGTTGACTGAATTTGGATCCCTTTTGGGCCTGCCTCAGCGACTTTAATCGTGTCCTTGACAGGGATCCCCGCGATGAGACCATCCACCTGCTGCAGAGCGGCACTGCAGCGATCGAACAACTCAGGGGTAGCCAGGCAGCGGGCCCCATCGTGAATCAGCACCCGTTCCACCGTCCCCCACCCATAGAGATACTCAACCCCCTTGCAAACCGACTCCTGCCGCGTCGCCCCCCCTTGTAAAAGCTGCACCGGCGTGGACAGATCCATTGCCGCCAGGATCTGCTCGATGGCCGGCCAATCGCCGGGTTGGGAGAGAATGCCGATCCACTCGATGGAGCTGGCTCGATCCGCAGCCTGCAACGTCCAAGCCAAAATCGGCTGACCCAAGAGCGGCAGCAACAGCTTATTGACCGCAGCTCCCATTCGCTTGCCGCTGCCAGCCGCCGGGATCAGGAGGTGCATGGGATCCAAAAGTGCATCCAACCGGATCCCAGTGTACTGCTCAACCTTCCAACTCTCCCGAAGCAGTGACAAAGTCAGGGTAGGCAATGTTGCCGTGCTCGCCAATATCCAAGCCGGCCAACTCTTCTTCTGCCGAGACGCGCAGACCGATGGTGCCCTTCAAAATCAAAAACAAAGCCAGACAACAGATAAAAGACCATCCTCCCAGGGCAATAACCCCCAGAATCTGTACCGGCAACACCGCCCAAGTCACCCCCGCTTCCGCATGGGCAAACCACGGGATCCCTGCAGCAATGACCCCCCAAGCGCCGCACACCCCATGTACCGACACCGCCCCCACCGGGTCATCCACCTTCAAGGTGCCCTCGATAAACAGCACCGACAACACCACCAACACCCCGGCCACCGAGCCGATAAGGATTGCCCCCAAAGGATGAACAGTGTTGCAAGGAGCAGTAATGCCCACCAGCCCCGCCAGTGTCCCATTGGCTGCAAACGTCATGTCCGGCTTGGTAAAAATGGCCCAGGAAGTACAGAGAGCGCCGATGGCTCCTGCCGCCCCGGCCAAATAGGTATTGAAAGCAATCCAGCCAATATCAGGAATCGCTGCCGTTGTAGAGCCGGCATTAAAGCCAATCCAGCCCAGCCACAGGATCAACGCCCCCAACATGCCCAAGGGTAAGCTATGCCCGGGAATAGCCCGCGGCTCCCCATTGGGACCATACTTGCCCAAGCGCGGACCCAACACCAAAGTTCCCGCAAAAGCTGCAGCCCCACCCACCAAGTGCACCACCCCCGACCCGGCAAAGTCAATGTAGCCCAGGTTTTCCAGCCAGCCGGCTGTACCACCGTTGTAGTCGGCAAACAGGCCATTCCAGGCCCAGCCCCCGGAAATCGGGTAGATCGCCCCAGAGATGACGATGGAGTAAATCAAATAAGCCAAAAAGCGGGTGCGTTCCGCCATTGCCCCGGAGACAATGGTGGCAGCGGTGGCGGCAAACACCAGTTGGAAACAGAAGAACGTGAAAGGCCAAGCATCGTTTTGACTGCCGGCTTCAGCTCCCTGTTGCCAGTTGAAAAAAAACCAGTTGGTGCCCAAAAAACCGGCCACATGGGATCCGAACATCAGCCCAAACCCCAAAAACCAAAAAGCGCAGGCCCCGAAGCAGAAGTCCATCAGGTTCTTCAGGACAATGTTGGTAGCATTTTTAGCCCGCGTGAAGCCCGCCTCCACCATGGCAAAGCCCGCCTGCATGAAAAACACCAGCGCCCCGGCCACCGTTGTCCAGACGATGTCGGCATGGTATTGCTGAGTTTTCAGTAAGGTTTGTAGCTCAGCCCAAGCCTCGGGTGGGAGAGCCTGTTCCAGAGCCGTGAGATCCGTCTGGGCCAGAGCAGGCGGGGCAACCAAACTTCCCAACCCCAGCAAAGCTCCAACCCCCAGCAGGACTTTCCCCCCTGTCCTCAAACCCAAAAGGATCCCCTGCCGAAGACGAGAGAAAACAGTCTCACCCATCTGACTTTTCATCTCGATTCCAAGTCCCACACCTCGATTTTGAGCTATTTCTCCCCTCCTACCCGTAACCACCTACACCAATGCCACCAAATACATCAGCAAGCCATAAAAGAGAGGGCCAGCCCTGACCCTCCCTTTTGATGCTCATTTGATGCTCAGTTCAGCAATGCTCCGATCCGGCAACCCCAGGTCAGACCGAGCACAACGGCTCAAGATTGCTCCGAATCGGTGGCAGCAGTAACGAAGTCGGGGTAGGCCACGTTGCCATGCTCGCCCACATCCAAACCGGCGATCTCTTCCTCGGCGCTGGTGCGCAGGCCGGTTACAGCCTTGAGGATAAAGAACAGGATCAAGCAGGTAATAAAGGGCCAGAGGAAGTAGGCCAGAGCGCCCACCACTTGTACCCCAAATTGGGCCCAGGTGACCTCTTCAGCATAGTTGGCATTGGCAAAGAAGGGGATCCCTGCTGCCAACACCCCCCAGATACCACAGGTGCCGTGTACCGAAATCGCGCCCACCGGGTCATCAATTTTCAGCACCGTATCCAGGATCACCACCGAAATCACCACCAGAATCCCGGCCACCGAGCCGATGATCAGAGCACCCAAAGGATGGACGCTATCGCAAGGGGCAGTGATCCCCACCAAGCCGGCCAGGACACCGTTGGCGGCAAAGGTCATATCCGGCTTGCCAAAATGAACCCAAGAGGTGAACATCGCCCCAATTGCTCCAGCCGAAGCTGCCAGCAGCGTATTCATGGCAATCCAGCCAATATCGACAGAGGCTGCAGTGGTGGAACCGGCATTAAACCCGATCCAGCCCAAGGCGAGGATAAACACCCCCAACATCCCCAGCGGCAGGTTGTGGCCGGGAATAGCCCGCGGCTCTCCATTGGGGCCGTACTTGCCAATGCGAGGGCCAAGCGCGATCGCACCTGCCAAGGCCGCAGCGCCCCCTACCAAATGCACCACCCCCGACCCGGCGTAGTCGATGTAGCCCAGATTTTCCAGCCAGCCGGCTGTGCCGCCGTTGTAGTCGCCGAACAGCCCGTTCCAGGCCCAACCCCCAGAGATGGGGTAGATTAGCCCAGAAATAACGATGGAGTAGATCAAGTAGGCCAAGAACTTGGTGCGCTCCGCCATCGCTCCGGAAACAATGGTGGCGGCGGTAGCGGCAAACACCATCTGGAAAACAAAAAAGGTGAAAGGCCAGCCGTCTGCCTCGTAAGCCTGCTGCCAGCCAAAAGCAAACCAGTCGGTGCCGAAGAAGCCACCACTGTTGCCGAACATGAGGCCAAACCCAATGAACCAGAAGGCGCAACAGCCCATGCAGAAGTCCATCAAGTTCTTCATCATGATGTTGGCGGCATTCTTGGCGCGGGTAAAGCCCGTCTCCACCATGGCGAACCCTGCCTGCATGAAGAACACCAAGGCCGCCGACACGATCGTCCAAACAACGTCAGCGTGTTTCTGAACTTCCTCGGCCTCTTGAGCAAAGGCAGTTCCCTGGCCGAATAGAAAAACCAGCGCAGCCATTAGAGCGGCAGTCAGACTCCACTTGGCCGGTCGCCAAAGCCACTGGGGCACCTGGCTCTTGAGCTTTTGGATCATTGTCGTACTCATGCTTTTCGACTCACCTAAAGTGACAGTACTTCTCGCAACACATTACCCGAAAAGTAGGGCAAGAACACCTCATCAGATATACAGCAAAAGAGACATGAAGCAAACTCACACGAGGCTCAGGCCGGGCAACCCAAACCCTGAACGTGATTCCTTCTCATAGGGCATCTTGGTTGAGCTCGCCAGTGCGGATGCGGATGGTTTTTTCGACGGGGCTGATGAAAATCTTGCCATCCCCGATTTCGCCGGTGCGAGCCGCTGCAATCAGCTTCTCCACCACCGTATCCACCAGGTCATCTTCAACCACGATCTCCACTTTCAGCTTTTGTAGGAACTCTACCGTGTACTCGGATCCCCGGTAACGCTCGGTTTGTCCCTTTTGGCGACCAAAGCCCCGCACTTCACTTACAGTCATGCCGACAATCCCGGCATTGACCAAAGCAATTTTGACCTCATCCAACTTGAATGGCCGGATTACGGCCTCGATTTTTTTCATTTGCCTCCTGCACCCCGGATAATTCCGCTAATTTCTAACACTACTGACACCTGCAAATTGTAAAAACAGATACATTTTTATCTCCTACTGAAGATGCTTACCACTCTGGATTTGCTCCCGTCAAGACCGGAAGGCCAAGCTTAAGCTACCTTAACGGGAGGAAGTCCCCACTGGCGTCTCACCAGCATCTGTAAGCGGCTGAGGGCTGAGAGAGGCCAAGCTGGCTGTAATAAGCGCTACCGCAAGCCACCACAGCATTTGTACCTGGGGACGATACCAGATGGTATCCACCAAGCCGTGGGCCATCATGCCGGTGCAAGCGGCCAAGCCTGCTGCCACCCATAGACCCTGCGGATCCCGCAAGTTGAGCAAAGTTTTCCAGCATCTCCAGCCGTGATCCCAGAGCACCAAGAGGAACCAGGCGAAAGTTAAGGAGCCGATGAAGCCAGTCTCCACGGTGAGCTGCAGAGGCACCGAATAGGCTCCGAGGGCGCTGAAGTTGCCTCGTTGGTAAAGGGGGTAGACGCGGTTAAAGGCGACATTGCCGGGGCCGATCCCCAAGATGGGAAAGTCGCGGATCATGTCCAAGACCGCCGCCCAGACATTGAGGCGAAAGTTGTTGCTGGTATCCAACCGCCCCCAAAAAAGGCTCTGCACCCGCAGCCGCAGAGGGCGTACCGTCAGGATTCCGAGCAACAAAGCGGCCCCCCCTCCACTCAACAGAACCGGCAAGGCCCAACGCCGCCAACGAGCCGGCAAATCGATAGAGTGCCACTGCGCCAACAACACGGCCATCAGGGTCAGCATAGCCAGCCCCCCAATCCAGGCGCCACGACTGTAGGTGAGCAACAGGCAAATCAGGTTCACCGCCGTCGTAAACCCGGCCAGGAGTTTCGCCCCCCAACTGGGCCAAATCCAAGTGGCGGCCAGCCCCAGGGGAATGACCGGGATCAAGTAGCCCCCATACAGATTTGGATTGCGCAGATAGCTGTACACCCGCGTCAGACCCGCCAAACCCGACTCCGGATCCACCCAGGTGGCCAGTTCCGCTGCCCCATATAAGTATTGCCGCAGGCCATGGATCCCCATCACCAAGCTGACCAAAAGCAGGGATCCAACGATCCCATCTCGGAATTGGGGTTTGCGCAGCAGACGATGCAACAACAGATAACCAGCCAGGTAGAGAGTCAACTTCAGCCAGCCATCCCGTGCTGCGTAGGCAACCGGAGAGAGAATCGTTGCCAAGGTGGCAATTCCCCAGAAAAGGCCCAGGGGCAGATGCAGCGGCAGCCCAATCGGCATTTCCACCAAAGCGCACAGGCCCACCAGAGCAGCCATAGCCAGCAAAATCAGGCCCAGGATGCCGGTGGAGCTGTGTGCAGAGAAAATCCAGTAGAGCAGCACTAGCCCCAGGCCAATCCGGTCGGAAGTTTGAACCAATATGCTGCTCTTCCCCCAACTTTGCAGGGATCCCAATAGACGACCCAAAAGGCTTCCCTGCTGCCAAGCCTTGATGGGAAAATCGCGCAGCAGAAAACCGTGCCACCGTTGCGTTGCTCGTTCCATAACCCTCCGGAGCCTGTTGGGCACAAGTTCATACGCCCCAAGTCACCTTCCGATTGCGTCGGTGGGACGAAGTTCTAGCTTATATCCCCAGAGGCAAGGAGACAACGAAGAAGAGCGCAACCTCTTATCGCGCCAGCCGGACAAAGTACCCCTCAACAAAAACAAAGAACCGGCTGACTCACAAGACTCTACAAGACAAAAGGCATCGAAGAGTTATCAAAGTTGGGTTTTCAATCTTAAGAACAAGTCTCTGTAAAAAGCAAAGAAGAACAGCAGGAAAAACTACAAAAAGCTCTATCTCAATCTTCAATCAAATGTTGGATTGCCGCAATCGAAGATCTCCTGACCTACCACAGACCGATTCTCAAAAGATTCTTCAGGCAACACAGGCTAACACTTGACCTTGAGATCCTCTTTCACCTTCGGCATTAGGAGAAGGGATTTGATCGCCTAAGCGGGATCCAGACCAACCTTCCTTGGCTCTAACTGCGTTCTGGGAATTGGAGTTGGAATAGTGAATCTGAATACGAGTAGGACGGCCCAGACCCAGGGCGGATCCCATGCAACGGGCTAAGATTTGCACCTTAAACTCAAACTCGCCAATGCCATCCATAATCTTTAACCCTGCAGTCTCTGCTCCTAATTCAACTGTAGGAGAAGGTCTACGAAACCTCTTCAGTGGGAATACAGAACTTTTTGAGCTGCGGAGACTTCTGGATTATGAAAGTTATGTAAAGATGCCTTTGTTTTCGCCAGACAGGGCGAGTACTTGACCTATTCTTAAACAACTTGAGTCAAGCTGGGCTCGGTATCTTCACTTGGACTGACTCCCTCCACCAAGCTGAGCAGGGATCCCAGCCAAACCGCTTAGACAAGGGGAACTGACCTACGCAAAATGGAGGAAGTAGGGGAAAAGCATCTCGTAAATCACTCGGTCGAAGCGTGCCCGTTTACCTGTACTGGGGGGATGATACCTATCGCCTGATGCAGGCGGTACAGCAGTTGCGGGATCAAGTGCTGGATCCCCACTGGGCAGCTTTTAACTACGATCGCCTGCCGCCGGAATCCACGGTTGCCGGGCTCAACCAAGCCATGACCCCGCCGCTGGGATCCACCGCCCGCTTGGTTTGGCTGGAAGAGACGACGCTCACCCACCATTGCCCGGAAGATCTGTGGGAAGAAGTGGAGCGCACACTGGCCCAGTTGCCCCCCACCACCCATTTGCTCTTGACCACCAGCAGCAAACCGGATGGGCGCCTGAAATCCACCAAAATCCTCAAAAAAACGGCCATTGTCCGCGAGTTTTCCCAACTGGCCCCTTGGGATGAAGAGGGCATTCTCCAGCAGGTGCAGCGGGAAGCCCAACAACGGGATCTGGCCCTCAGCCCGGCAGCCGCCCAGAAATTGGCCGAGGCGGTGGGCAATGACTCCCGTCGCTTGGCGATGGAATTGGAAAAGCTGGCCCTGTTTACGGCAGGTCAACAGGATCCCATTTCTCCTGAACAAGTCGAGGCGTTAGTTCCCGCCAGCGCCTACAACAGCTTTCAATTGGCGGGATCCCTGCGCAAAGGGAATCTGGAACAAGCCCTACGCATCTTGACCCATCTGCTGGATCACAACGAGCCGGCCCTGAGGATTCTGGCGGTGTTGGTAGGCCAATTTCGCACCTGGCTATGGGTGCGGCTGCTGCTGGATCAGGGAGAACGGGATCCCAAGGTCATCGCCCAGAAAGCAGAAATCGGGAATCCCAATCGGGTTTACTTTCTGCAAAAAGAGGTGGGATCCCTGGAAAGCTCAGCTCTGCTAAGGGTGATGCAGCAACTTTTGCAACTGGAATACCAGCTCAAGCAAGGTCAGCCAGAGCGAGAGGTGTTTCAAGAGGCGCTGATCCAGATTGTGGCCTTTCTCCAGAAAGGCTCATCTTCCCGCAGCCGCTCTCAGACCTCAGCCGCCGCTCTTCTTGGGGAGAGGGGAACCATTGGCCCAGCGAGCCGCTCCACTGCCACTTGAGGTAACCATGGGGCAGAGCTGAAATGGCTCTACGGGTTGCTGCCAAAATGGCTTCGAGACAACCTCAGAGCAAATAGAGCAAGATAAACAACACGATCCAAACCCCATCCACAAAGTGCCAGTAGATCTCGGCAGCTTCGACGCCAAAATGATGTTGGGCGCTGTAGTGGCCGGGTTTAAAGGAGCGCCAGAGCACCGCCAGAATAAACAGCAACCCTGCCATCACGTGGAGACCATGAAACCCCGTTAAAACATAGAAGGTGCTGGCAAACAAATTGGTGGTGAGGCCAAACTCCAGGTTGCTGTACTCATAGAGTTGCCCTGCCAGGAAAACCGCCCCCATCAGCGCTGTGAGGGCAAACCACAGCCGCAGACCCCTGACATCATCGGCCTTGATGGCCGACCCAGCTTTGTGAATGACGAAGCTGCTGGAGAGCAAGATCACCGTGTTGATCCCAGGCAAAAGCAATTCCCGCTCTGGGGTTCCCTCCGGCGGCCAGACAGGAGCGGTGAGGCTGTAGGCCAGGTAGGCCATGAAAAGCCCCAAAAATAGGCAGCCTTCTGCCACCAAAAACATCAAGATGCCAAAGACGCGATGATCTGGGTGCTCAGCATGGGCAGTGTGGGCCCTTGAGTGGCCAACCATCAGCGTTTCAGAGGCAAGGGATCCTTGCATATTCCTTTCCACCTAAATTCCTGAATTCCTGAGACTTCTTGAGGCTGTACAAGCAGCCCAGCCAAGACTGGAATACCCAGTGAGCAGGGGATCAGCCGCCCACCGGGCATCCGGCCTGCTAAGAAGAAGTAGGCTCCGCTTCCGCCAGTGCCAGCTCCCGCACGCTCTGCAACTGAGCAGCAAAGTAGTCCAGCGTCTCTTTGCTGTGCAAGCCGTAGTCGTAGGGGCCAGTTAGCAGAATGGGATCCCCATAGAAGTTGTGGGCAGGCGGCGGCGAAGCAGTCGTCCACTCCAGGGTGAGAGCCTGCCAGGGGTTGTCTCCCGCCTTGGGCCCGGCCACCCAGGAGTAGATGGCGTTAACCAAAAAGGGCAGGGTGGAAATGGCCAGAACAAAGGCCCCCACCGAGCTGATCCAGTTGAGGTCGGCAAATTGGGGATCGTACTGGGCCACCCGGCGGGGCATCCCCATCAGGCCCAGCTTGTGCATCGGCAAGAAGCACATGTTAAAGCCGACGAAGGTCAACACAAAGTGCACCCGCCCCCAAAACTCGTTCAGCAGCCGCCCCGTCATCTTGGGGAACCAGTGGTAGATGCCGGCATAGATCCCAAAGACGCTGCCGCCAAACAACACGTAGTGTAGGTGGGCCACCACAAAGTAGGTGTCGTGAACGTGGATATCCAGAGGCACCGAGGCGAGGATAATCCCGCTCAAGCCGCCGATCACAAACATCGAGACAAAACCCATGCCAAACAGCATGGCCGAGCGGAAGTGGATCTTGCCGCCCCACAAAGTGGCCAGCCAGCTAAACACCTTGATCCCAGTGGGAACGGCAATGGCCATGGTGGCGATCATGAAGAACACCCGCATCCAGTCAGGGGTGCCACTGGTGAACATGTGGTGAGCCCAGACGATCAACCCCAAAAAGCAGATGGCCAAGCTGGAGTAGGCGATGGCCTTGTAGGCAAAGATGGGCTTGCGGGCATGCACCGGCAAAATCTCCGAGATCATGCCAAAGACCGGCAAGATCATGATGTACACCGCCGGGTGGGAGTAGAACCAGAACATGTGCTGGTAGACCACCGGATCCCCGCCGCCGCTGGGGTTGAAAAAGGCCGTACCCGCCAACAGGTCAAAGCTAAGCAAAATCAACGCACCAGCCAGAACCGGTGTTGCAATGAGGGTAAGAATAGACGCTGCCAGCATGGCCCAGCAAAACAGCGGCATGTCTTCCATCTTCATGCCGGGCATGCGCATCTTCAGAATGGTGGTGATGAAGTTAACCGCCGCCAGGATGGAAGAGGTTCCTGCCAACAAAATGCTCAGGATCCAGAGTTCTTCGCCCACTTTGCCGCTGATCAAGCTGAGGGGCGGGTAGGAAGTCCAGCCGGCAGCCGGAGCCTCTATGAACAGGCTGGCCAAAAGCAGGATCCCTGTGGGCGGAACCAGCCAGAAGGCCACCGCATTCAGCTTGGGAAAGGCCATATCCCGCGCCCCAATCATCAGCGGTACTAGGTAGTTGCCAAAGCCCCCCACCAAAGCAGGCACGATCCACAAAAAGATCATGATCGTGGCGTGCAGGGTAAAGGCGCCGTTGTACCGCTCAAAGCCGAGAAAGTCCGCCTCCGGGGTAGCCAGCTCTGCCCTTACTGCCGTCGCCAGCGCCCCTCCCACTAAGTAGAAGAAAAAGGTGGTCACCAAGTACTGGATCCCGATGACCTTGTGATCGGTGGAGAAGGTAAAGAAGCGCCACCAAGGCTCAGCAGGAAGTTCAAGTTCAACCTTCGGTGCAGCAACAAGTCTTGGGCTGTCTTGCAGCTGGGTCATTGCACAAAAGCTCCTATATCGCGTTGGCAGAATGTTGTTCCCACAAGCGCAGGCCAAAGGGGCGTCAGGGATCCCGGCTAGCCTGCGGAAGGAAGGGATCCAGAATGGGACTGGAGAGACTTCAAATCTGAGGGGGAGACGCCCAAACGCTGGTGGTGGACATGGGCAAAGGCAGACTCGGCCTCAGGGGAGCCTGGCCGAGGAGAGGGATGGACTGGCGAGAAATCTGAAACGAGGGCCAAGGTGCTGCCCTCGCCACGGGCGGCCAAAACTTGCTCCTGCTGCCAGCGCTCGAAGTCTTCCGGCGTATCCACAAACAATTGCCCTGCCATCACCCCATGATAGGGGCCGCACAGCTCTGCGCAGATGATGGGGTACTGCCCCAGTTGGGTAGGCACAAACTCCAGGTGGGTCTCTCGGCCCGGGATCACATCCTGCTTGAGGCGAAACTGCGGCACCCAGAAGGCATGGTTCACATCCAGAGCCGTCATATCCAAGCGCACCCGCTTGTTTAGAGGAAGGTGCAGCTCGCTGGCCACCAGGCCGGAATCCGGGTAGGTGAACATCCAAGCATATTGCATGCCCTGAACTTGAACGACCAGATCCGGCTGGCCCATCTCCTTCCCGGGTAGCACTACAGGGGTATAAGCGTAGCCGGGATCCCCCGCCTCAGCTTCGTGGGAAGACTCCATCGCCATGGCCGCGTGGATATGGCCGCCGACGTGAGCACCCCCGTAAACAGCTTGATAGACATCTAGGCTGGCCAAGCCCAACCAAAGAATGATCACCGCCGGCACCGCCGTCCACACGATCTCCAACAGCACGTTGCCGTGGCTGGGATCCCCGTCGCCTTTGTCGCCTCGCCGCTTGCGGTAGCGGACAATACAGTAGAGAAGTACACCCTGTACCACCAAAAAGATCCCTGTGGCAATGGTTATGGTGCTGTTAAAGAGGCTGTCGAACAAGGGGGCTGATTCGGCAGCAGATTCGGGAAGCAGATGGTGGTTTTGCCCGTACCAAAGGCTGGCAAGGGTCAGGAGGATCCCCATAGCCACCAAGATGATGTTGCTCAGCGCACTCACGACTGCTTTTCCCCAATACAAAGAGCGTCCATCCTAGCAGATAATCTGCTCACAGCGTCTGCAAACTACCTTGCTCAACTTAATCCGTCGTTTTTTACTGTTGCCGTTTTTTATTTTTGTTTGCATTGTTTATGGAGTTTACAAAGTTTTCCGATTGTAGAGTCTGCTTCGCTGCGCACGGCTTCTCCACTAGTATCAGATAGTAGTCTGCGGGAGAGAGAAACCCTGCAGGCTTATGGATCTCTTCAGGATCTTTCAGGGTGAGCAGTGACGAGGCGGAGCTTTGGTTCCGAGATTTTCGGCAGACCTGTGTAAGGGCGGTACCACATTGAAGGCTGGCTCTGGTTGAGGGTCATCTCTCCAAGCTGAGATTTTTGCTGGCTGTAGACTGAGGTAGGGTGGGATAACCCCGCAATTGGGCTGGTTTGGACAGGTTTTCTCTCTTTAATCTCTGCTTCTGTTTAATCTCTGCTTCGCTTTCCCCAATGTCTTCTCCCCATTCACTGGCGACCTTGCTATCTGATCCAGGGGATCCCTTGCCGATCCAGACTCCATCAACGGTCTCGGAATTGGCCGGAATCTTAAAGGAGTGCCAAGGGCGGAAAGTGCTGCCGCTGGGGCAGGGGAGCAAGTGGGGCTGGGCCCACTCTGTGGAGCCGGTGGATTTGGTTCTCAGCACGCGCGGCTTACGCCGGCTCATCGACCATGCGGCTGCTGATCTCACCGTCACGGTGGAAGCTGGCATGACTTTGGCGGAACTGCAACACATCTTGGCCGAGCGGGGGCAATGGTGGCCGGTGGATCCCCTCTATCCGGAGCGGGCTACCCTGGGGGGCATTATCGCCACTGCCGATACGGGTTCTCTGCGCTGGCGTTACGGTGGGATCCGCGACTTGCTACTGGGCATGACCTGGGTGCGGGCGGATGGGGAGGTGGCCAAAGCGGGCGGGCGGGTTGTCAAGAATGTTGCCGGCTATGACCTGATGAAGCTGTTCACCGGATCCTTGGGCAGCCTAGGAATTTTGACCCAGGTGAGCCTACGGCTTTACCCGTTGCCGGCAGCTCAGTCTACTTTGCTGGCCATAGGATCTTTGCCGGAGCTGGAGGTCCTGTGTCAGCAGGTGCTGACCGGCCCGGTTAACCCTGTAGGGGTGGATCTCTGGCTAAGGGCAGAGGGATCCCAAGTTTGGCTCAGCTTTCACGGCTCGGAGCGGGCGATTGCCCAGCAGATGGCCCAAACGCGGCGGCTGGCCCCTGCAGGGCTGACTTTGCAGGAAGTGAATCCCGACTCTCTGCCCCTGCCTCAACCCGGCTCAGGGGCGGTGCTGGCCAAGTTCGGGTGCCTGCCCAGTCAGAGCTTGGCAACACTGGAGCAGTTTCAAACCCTGTTTCCTGGAGCTCAGGTGCAACTGCACCGAGGCTGTGGGCTAGGACGGGCTTGGCTGGTTCAGCCAGAAGTGGGATCCCTAATGCAACTGCAACGCTACCTCAAGTCCGCAGGCGGATTTCTCCTGCTTCTGGAGGCTCCGCCGGCTCTGAAGAAGGCTCTTGCCCATGACTTTGGCCCGGCTGCCAGCCTAATGCGCAAGCTGAAGCAGCAATTTGACCCTGCCGGCACCTTCAGCCCCAGCTTGATATAAACATCGCCCTCGCCACCGCTGCTTCCTCGGGATCCCTCTGGCCAAACGTCTTGTTCCGGTGCATGATAGATCTATAAGAAATTGAAATATTTCTTAACATCATTTCTCAGTATCTCAGCGTCAAAGCTAAGAGAGGGATCAGCATGAGCATCGAGTGGCAACGGATACTCCGCGTTGGGGTGGGCTTTTGCCTTGGGCTGTTGATTGCGGTGGGCGGGGGATCCCTGACCTGGGCGCAACCTGCCCTGCCGGTGGTGCCGATGGAGTTGCCCCAGCCGCCTGTGCCGGTCTTGGACTTAGCGGATCAGTTGACCAGCAATCAGGAAGCTCAACTGGCCCAGCATCTGAACAAGTTAGAGCAAGACACCGGCTGGAAGCTGCGGGTGCTGACTCAGTTTGATCAAACTCCAGGCCGTCAGGTGAAAGAGTACTGGGGCTTGAATGAGCGCAGCGTTCTGATGGTGGCGGATCCCAGGGGGGGCAACTTGCTGGCGTTTAATGTAGGGGATGCTGTGCGCGAGATCTTGCCACGTACCTTTTGGATTGAGCTGCAATCTCGCTTTGGCAATCAATTCTACGTGCGGGAGCACGGCACCCACCGCGCCATCCTGGAGACCGTGGATGTTTTGGATCGCTGCTTTCATCAGGGAGGCTGCCGCGTGGTGCCCGGCCTGCCTCAGGAGCAGTGGATCCTAACGCTGGTGACCTCGATTTTGGGCGGGATTGTCTTCGGGTTTGCCGGCAAGCCCCGCCATGCGGAGGAGCTGTTTAACTGGCGTTGGGCCTTGCTCATTTCTCCCCTGTGGTTCATTCTGTTCGGGGCCTTCGGTATCGGGCCGGTGGTCACACGCACGCAGGATTGGATCCCGGTGTTGCGCAACGTCTTGGGGTTTCTGGCAGGGGCTTTGGTGATTTACCTAGCTCCCATTGCTCGCCCGGCAGTGGATCGGCAGTAGCCGACTCTTGAAGTCGGATGGGTGAGTTATGATTAGATTTAGAGAAGATCAAGGCCCTCCCCAAGGGCTCTAGGCTGCTGACCAAACGCTCCGAGCCGCTTCTGCCCTCCCAAAGGGAGAGGACGGCCAGGGATTGAGGGAGCAAGCTGGCTATTTGAGATGACTATGGTTGCATCTCTGGAGAAGCTCTCAGCAGCAACTGTCCGAGCCCTTCTCTTGTGGTGCTGGGATCCACAGGACAAGGCCAAGGGGGAATCCTGGAAAATGCTAGGCTTGGTAAAGCCAAATTGCTGGTGTAGCTCAGTTGGTAGAGCACTCGACTTGTAATCGAGCGGTCGTCAGTTCGAATCTGACCATCAGCTTTTGTTGCTATAGAGCTGGGCTCTGCCGTCTCCTCTCCCTGAAGCAGAACTCAGCCTCTACACTGGTGGTTAGATCGGCCTCAGCGGGAGCCCTGGGCCTTACCGGCAAAAGGCCAAGGCCGTTCCCTGCTCAGTTTGGCATACCTACTCAGCCGATTGGGTTGTTCTCCTGATTCTCCTTGGATGTCTATGTCCGGTCTCCCAGCCGCTACGGTTCGTCGATTGCAAAAGCTGCCCCAGGTGCCCTCCGTGTGGGAAGGGGATCGCCACAAGCTCTCAGGATCGCCACCCATGGGATCCCAAACGGAAGGGGAGTGCATTCTTTGGGTAGATGGCGTTCAGGGCGTGGTACGGGCCATGGAAGTGGTGCCCGCCGATTCTGGCTTTGAGCCGATGGTGCGAACCTTGATTGTGGCCATGGAGCGGCCCCATGCTGCCTCACCTGCTCGCCCCCAGAAGATCATCGTGCGGGATCGAGAGGTGCAATTTTTCTTGCGCGGCATCCTGCACGAGCTGGACATTAAGGTGGAATGCCAGCCGGAATTGCCTCTGATCGACGAGATCCTGCAGAGCTTTGAAGAGGCCAACGAGCGGATCCCTCCCCCTCTGCCGGAACACTATGTTGAGTTGCTGGCCGGCAAAGCCCTTACCCTCTGGCGAGATGCTCCCTGGGATTACCTGGAGGATCACCAAATCTTGGCCATCGACCTAGATCACTGGGACATCCAAACCCTTTACGTCTCGGTGATGGGGCGGTTGGGCATGGAGTATGGGGTGCTTTTTTATCGCTCGCTGCCCTCTCTTAAACAGTTTCGCCAAGATGCGGCCCAGCCGGCCACTCCCGAAGAAATGGAGGAGGCTTTCCTCAGGCAAGATTGTCTCTATCTCACCTTCCAAGCTCGCAATCCTGAACTTAACGAACTGCCGGATCTGGACTTGGCAGAGTTGGATCCCGAGGAAATTGAGCCGAACTTCGGCACCATTCACCCCCTGGAAGGCTTGCGCGTGACTTTGCAGGAGGACGAGGCAGCGGTCTTATCGGTGGCCCTGGAAGCCTTGCATCGCTTCTTCAAGCAGTACCACCGCAAGCTGGAAGATGACTTTCGACCCTATCAAGGCCGGTACCGCATTCCCAATCCCCAAGAGAAGGGGACAACCCTTTCGGTGCAGGTGCGCACCCTGCCGGACGTGGCCGAAGAGCTGCTGCAGCTGGAAGGGGAGGCGGAAGAACCTGCACAAGCCCTGCTGCGGGATGATTTGGTGCCCGAGGGCGCGCAGATAGGCCTGGGGGTCTTGCCGTGGACAACGGTGGAAATGCTGCGTCGCACGGGGCAATGGCATCCTCTCCCCCAAAGCAAGCTGGTGAAAAATGGAGAAGGGCTGCCGGTGGTGATTGTGCGCACCTCTCGATCAAAAGCAAAGCAGCTCATCGAGAATTTGCGTGGGGAAGGTGGGCCGCAAGGCGTTTGTTTCAACACAGGGGTGGATCCCTTCGATGGCGATCGCTACGACTTGGAAATTGTGCAAACGGGCAATCGCGATCTGCACCTGTTTGGAGAGTTTCCCGAAGATGATCCCGTTCACTCCATGGCTCGCAAGCGCTGGGAGCGGCGTTGCCGGGATACGGGTGGCTATTGCGGCTTGGTGGTGGCGATGGGGGTGAATTCTACGCGCCCAGAGCTGCAAGTGCGCCACATTCTGGCCTTGTTTGAGATGCAGGCTTTGAACCCAACGGGACTGGGACTGGGGCCGATGGTGCGGATTAGCCGACAATTGCACTTGCCTTGACCGTCCAGATGGAGGCAGGTTAGGTGCTGCTGGTAACCTGAGCAACTTTCTCCCAGCCGGGATCCCTTCTTTCTATCTCTGGCAGGTTTACCGGGCGGTGATTCGGTTTTTCCAGGGATCCACGCTATCTTGGCTCTGGTTCTCTCCTGGGTGCTGACCGGCAAAATAGCTCGACAAAGCATCTCGACAAAGCATACAGTGGCCCTATCATCTGGGGGCTCTGGTATTGACCCTCAGTTTGTGGCAAGTGCTTGGAGTTTAGGGCAAGGGATCCCAAGTATCCTGCCGCCGCAGGGTAGCTTGTCGCAGCCGAGCCAAGTTGGCCGATCCAGTGCAAAAGGCAACAATGCGCAGCTCCTCGATCACGGCGCGAAAGGTGTCCACCACCGCCTGCATCTGTCCTTGGGAGACGGCGTGTAAAGCGGGGGCGGCCATACCTATCACATCGGCTCCCAGACGGATGGCTTTGGCCGCGTCGATGCCATTGCGGATGCCACCGCTGGCCACCAGGGGTAAGTCCGGCAGCAGGCGACGAATTTCCAGCAGGGACAAAGCCGTTGGGATCCCCCAGTCCCTGAAGCTGTGGGCAATGCGTTTTTTGAGAGCATCTGTTTGGCGATGGGCCTCCACCTCGCTCCAACTGGTGCCGCCCGCCCCCGCCACATCCAGGGCTGCCACGCCGCATTCGGCCAGCTGCTGGGCTACTTTGGCACTGAGGCCATTGCCCACTTCCTTCACCACCACCGGCACCGGTAACTGCGCCACCAACCGTTCGATGCGGCCATACAATCCACGCCAGTCGGGATCCCCTTGGGGCTGAACCGCCTCCTGGAGAGGATTGAGGTGCAGAATCAATGCATCCGCCTCGATCATCTCCACCGCCCGTCGCGCCTGCTCCAACCCATAGCCGTAGTTGAGCTGAACGGCACCCAGGTTGGCCAGCAGCAAAATATTCGGGGCCACTTGGCGCACCTGGTAAGTCCGGGCCAGCTCTGGATGTTCCAAGGCTGCCCGCTGGGATCCCACCCCCATGGCAATGCCCAACTGTTGGGCAGCGGCGGCCAGTTGTCGGTTTAGCTCATGGGCAGCCTCTGTTCCCCCCGTCATGCTGCTGATGAGCAGGGGTGCCTGTAGGCGTTTTCCCAAGAATTCGCAGCTTAGGTCGATCTCCGGCAACAGCAGCTCCGGCAGCGCCACATGCTCAAAGAAAAACCGCTCAAACCCGGTGCGGATCCCTTTGGCAGCCACATCCTGCTGCAGAACAATGTCCAGGTGATCCTGTTTGCGCTCGGAAATGGGGGGGAGAGAATCGGCCATCATGTCAGCAGTGCAGAGCCCTTTGGTCTTGGTAGAGATTGTCAGTCTATAACGCCGTGCGCTGCCAAAGGCGAACAGCATTGCCCGTTCGCGCTAGCGGGACGGAGTCCAAGGTGACTCGCTATCTACAACGACAGCGGTGCGGTTCCCGTTAGGGTGCCGGAGGCATAGCACTGTCGCGTCAGCGGTGCGGTTCCCGTTAGGGTGCCGGAGGCATAGCACTGTCGCGTCAGCGGTGCGGAGCACTATGATGTGGGCGGGATCCCAACCGAACAGCCATGCAACCCTTGCACATCTTGCTGGCAGAAGGCAACCCTCATCTGCGCAGCTTGCTGTGTTGGCATTTGCAACAGGCCGGACACCAAGTTTGGGAAGCAGAGACCCTTCGCCAAGCAAAGACTCTGCTGCAACACCAGCCCATTCACCTGCTGATTTTGGATGCGGAGCTGTCCAACCGCGGCGGGCTGCAATTGTGCCGGTGGGCCCATCGCCAGTACGACCTGCTGATTTTGCTACTCTCCCACCGGGGATCCGAAGCGGACATTATCGCCGGCCTAGAAGCAGGAGCGGACGATTACCTCACCAAGCCCTTTAGTATGCAACTGCTGGATGCCCACCTTCTAGCCTTGGCTCGGCGACGACAGCGGCATATTCCTCCCACCTTTCTGCAGTATGGGGATCTCAAAATTGACCTGGTGCAACGGCGCGTCGCCTTGGCTGGGGAAGGGATCGACCTCACGCCCCAGGAGTTTAGCCTGCTGATGGTGCTGGTGCAGGCGGACGGGGATCCCGTCTCTCGTCTAGAGCTACTAGAGCGAGCATGGCCGGATTCCACCGATAACCCTCGCACCGTCGATACCCATATCCTCTCGTTGCGCAAAAAGCTGGAACGGGATCCGCGCCAGCCCAGCTTGATCCACACAGTGCGCAATGTCGGCTACTGCTTTGGCCTCAGCCCCCCGCTGCTTCAGGAACAGAAAACTCTGTCAGCCGCTGCAGGCGATTCAGGATCTGGGCCTCAGCGGCAGCGTCGTGGAGTCGCAGCGTCAGGCAAAGCACCTACTAAGGAATAGCTAGTTAACGTCAATTCCGCTAGGCAGAATCGGGATTGCTAAGTTGCAGCAGAGACCGGCGTACCCGCTGCTCCAAGGCCAGGTTGTGATGTCGGCGGCTGACCTGCAAAGCTGCCTGCAAATCCGAAAAAGCTGTTGCTTTATCTCCCATATTCCAGTAGGCCAGCCCTCGTCCGTACAAGCCATACTCGTCGGAGAGGTCAATCCGGTTCATATCCGCTTCCAGGCGAAAGGCCCGCTCGTAGTCGTCCAAAGCAGCTTTGATCTCCCCCAGCGCATAGAGAAGGTTGCCCCTGATGTAGAGAACGTTGGGCTGCTGGGGTTCTCTTTCTAAGCTGCGGCTGAGGTCGGCAATGGCCTCGTCAAAGTAATCACCACAGGCGTAGGTCACCCCCCGCTGGTAGTAGTGGGCTGGGCTGGGATCCCAGTCAATAGCCTGCGACCAATCGGACAAAGCCGCCTCCCAGGTGCCCAGGTAGCTGTGTAAACGGGCTCGCTGGGAATGGGCAAGCGCTGAGGTGGGATCCAGGCGGATGGCTTCATCCAGGTGGGCTAGGGCCAAAGGCAGGGATCCCTGTTGCACGAGCAGGTTGGCCAAGCTGAGGTGGTGGGGGACGTTGGGGTGTAGGCGCACCAGTTCAGCAAACTCCGCCGTTGCTCCCTGGAGATCCCCCTGAGATTGACGAATCAGCCCGCGGTAAAAATAGGGTTCTGGTCGCCGCGGGGCCAACCGGATCGCCTGGCCGAAATCCTCCAGGGCCTGGGGAACTTGGCCGAGGGCAAAGTAGGCTTCTCCCCGCAAAATGTAGGCGTTGGCCAGGCAGGGATCCCGTTGCAGAGCCAAGCTGAGCTGTTCAATAGCCCCCAGCAAATCCCGGTTCAGCCACCGTTCTCGACCACGGTTGTAGGCCAAGATGGCCGGACGGGTAAAGGCAGAGATGGCGGCTGCACCCACCAGGCCCATCACTGCCAAAAGACGATCCTGCCGCCAGCTGGCCATGCTCCCCAGCAACAGGGCAACCGCAATCAAAAGGCGCAAACCGGCAGAGTCGTGGGCTCTGAACATACTGCTCTGCACCGCTGTTACGAGCGTATCCTGTTTTTTTAATCTGCTCGCGAGCTTCTCTCTGATTCTGCCCGATTTGGCAGCGAAAAACGCCGAACAGCTCAAGCCCAAAAAGCTCCCGTAGCTCACTTGGATCAAGAGTAGAAAGGGGATCCCCGTGCTCCTCCCAACCCTTTAGCTTGTGGGGGTGTGGGGGTAGCTAAGCCCCGCACTGTACCCGTAGCGTCAGTGTCGGGATACAGATACCCCCACATGGTGTATGATGAGAGTAGTTGCACAAAACGGCTTTGCCGGAATCTGGTGCAGCTACGCGGTGGGACATCCCGTGTCTGCTCGCAGAGGGTTCTTGCGTAGGCTCCCCGATGAAGCGAGAAGCCCACACTGTACCCGTAGGGTCAGTGATGGGAGTATGTCACGCCCAGAGCATCAACCGCAGCTCATAGGGATCGTGCATATCGGGGTGAAAGGGCAGCAAGCGGATGGCTAACCCTTGCAAGCCGCTGGCCTCATAGCAAATCTGGCCGGAAAAGATGGCCCGATCCTCCAGCGTCTCCACATAGCGCAGGGAGATTGCCTGTCCTTTCTGAATCTGGCCATCATCCTTGACCGGCCCCTGATAAGCTTGCACAATCACATCCTGAGGTTGCAGGGATCCCAGCCGCACTTCCACCGTCACGGTGAGGGGATCCCTGGCCATCACCACTTGGTCATCCTGTGCCAAGGCAAGGCCGGCAGCGGCAGCTTTCTTCGGGGTTTCGATCTGGACGTTGAGAACCTGGATGTTGTACCAATGCTCCTGCAGGTGGTTTTGCCAACGAACGAATTGGCGGGCCGACTCGAAGTGGTCACGGCGCATGCGGTCGAAGTAGTTGCTGAGAGGAATGTAGGCTCGCTGGACGTACTCCAACACCATGCGCTGCGTGCTGAACTGGGGGCAATTGAGGCGAATCGCCTGCTTCATGCGCTGGATCCACTGATGGGGTAGGCCATCGCTGCCGCGCTGGTAGAAGAGAGGGGCAACCTCTTGTTCCAGCAGGTCGTAGAGGGCATTCGACTCCACCTCATCTTGATAGGCGCGATCCTCATACTCCTCGCCGCGGCCAATGGGCCAGCCGGTCTGGTAATAATCGGCCTCATCCCACCAGCCATCCAAAATACTTAGGTTCTGTCCGCCGTTGGCCGCTGCCTTCATGCCGCTGGTGCCGCTGGCTTCACGGGGGCGCAAGGGGTTGTTCAGCCACACATCCACCCCGGCCACCATCAAGCTGGTGACATACATGTCGTAGTCCTCAATGAAAACCAAGCGCTGGCGAAACTCCGGCTGCCGCGACACCTGCACGATCTGGCGGATCAGCTCTTTGCCGGGTATGTCGCGGGGGTGGGCCTTGCCGGCAAAGATAAACTGCATCGGGTACTGAGGATGGTTGAGCAAAGCCTTGAGCCGTTCCAGGTTGTGGAACAAAAGGGTGGCCCGCTTGTAGGTGGCAAAGCGGCGGGCAAACCCAATGGTAAGCACCTCCGGGTTGAGGGCCTCAGAGGCCCGTTGGATCTCAGCCGCTGAGGCAGCCCGTTTCTGGAGCTGTTCCATCAAGCGCTCGCGGGTAAAGTTAATCAGGCGGGAGCGGCTGCGCTCGTGGGCCCGCCACAGTTCCCCATCCGGAATCCGATCCACCTTTTGCCAGAGGGGATCCGAAGGAGGAGCCTCTGCCCAATCCGGCCCCAGGTAGCGGTCGTAGAGGGCTTGGTTCTCCTCCCCCACCCAGGTGCGGACATGTACCCCGTTGGTGATGGAAGTAATCGGCACTTCTTCCAGCGGGATCCCAGGCCACAGCCGGCTGAACATCTTGCGGGAAACCGCCCCATGCAGCTTGCTCACACCGTTCACAAAAGAGGCCATGTTGATGGCCAGCACCGCCATGCTGAAGGGAGATTGGAAGTCGCCAGTATTTTCCCGTCCCAAAGCCAAAAAGCGCTCCCGGCTCAGGCCCATCTGGCTGTAGTAGAAGCCGAGGTAGTAATCGATCTTGTCGGGCGGGAACAAGTCAATCCCGGCAGGTACCGGCGTGTGGGTGGTAAACATCTGGCTGGACTTGGCCACTTGCCAAGCCTCTTCAAAGCTCAGCCCCTGCTCCACCATCAACAGGCGAATCCGCTCTACTGCCAAAAAGGCCGAGTGCCCTTCGTTCATGTGGTAGACGGTGGGATGGATGCCAAGGGCGCGCAAAGCCCGCACGCCGCCGATCCCCAGCATGATCTCCTGGTGGATGCGCAGATCTTGGTCGCCACCGTACAGCTCATCGGTGATGTCTTGGTCGTACTGGCTGTTGGGCTCGATGTTGGTGTCCAGAAGATAGAGGGGCACCCTCCCCACCGTCACCTTCCAAATGCGGGCGAACACCTTGCGGTTGGGATAATCCACCTCAATGCGAATTTCGCGGCCCTCCGCATCTCTCTGCAGCTCCAGGGGCATGTTAAAGAAATCGTTAACTGGGTAGCGTTCCTGCTGCCAGCCGTCGGGGTTGAGGTACTGGCGGAAATAGCCCTTTTGGTAGAGCAAGCCCACACCCACCAGGGGCAAGCCCAGGTCGCTGGCCGCCTTGAGGTGATCCCCGGCCAAAACCCCCAAGCCGCCTGAGTAGAGGGGTAGACAATCCGCCAAACCAAACTCTGCCGAAAAATAGGCGTAGCACTCCCCTTCCACCGCTTGGGCCGAACGATACTTGCGATACCAAGTGTCCTCCTGCAGGTAGCTCTGCAGTTGTTGGCTGGCCCGTTCCAACTGGGCCAAAAAGCCGGGATCCTCCGCCAACTCATCCAGCCGTTCCTGCCGAATCCGACCCAGAAGAGCCACCGGGTTGTGGGCACAGGCATCCCACAGATCGGGATCCATGCGCCGGAATAGGCTGCGGGTTTCTACGTTCCAACTAAAATGCAGGTTGTAAGCCAACAAGCGCAGACTTTCCAGCGGAGTAGGCAGGTAGGGAGTGACCTTAAACGTGCGTAGCGGCTTCATAAAGACTGGGAAGAGCGTTGTTTCCACTGTCAGGCTACCTTGCCCTCAGCCTGAGGGCGTGGCTTTTTAACTTGAATGTCGATTTGTAATCCAGTGGATGCCGAGCTGTAATCCAACGGCTGCTCGAACTCCCTCAGGGCTTTGTTTAGGATGGATCCGACTGCGCCCCTGGCCGATACGATCGCTGCCATTGCCACTGCGGTGGTGCCTGAACAGGGCAGCGTGGGGATTGTGCGCCTTTCCGGGTCACGAGCCCTTCCCATTGTCCAAGCCATCTTCACCCCTGCCCGCCGCAACGCAGTCTGGGAGAGCCATCGGCTCCTCTACGGCTGGATCCGCGACGAGAAAGGCCAAATCCTAGACGAAGCGCTGGCCGTTTGGATGCAGGCCCCCCGTTCTTACACCCGCGAAGATGTGGCAGAGCTGCATTGCCACGGTGGCATCATGGTGGTTCAGGCCACGTTGCAACAATGCCTGCGGCAGGGGGCGCGGCTGGCTCAGCCGGGGGAGTTTAGCCTGCGCGCTTTTCTGAATGGCCGCATTGACCTCACCCAGGCCGAGAGTGTGGCCGATCTGGTGGCGGCCCGCTCCCCTCAGGCAGCCCGGATGGCCTTGGCGGGCTTACAGGGCAAGCTAGGGGGATCCATTCGCGCCCTGCGCCAGGAGCTGCTGGGTTTATTGGCAGAAATTGAGGCTCGCATCGACTTTGAAGAGGATCTGCCCCCCTTGGACGTTGCTGCTTGGCAGGCCCGGCTCCAAGCTATACAAACCCAGATCCAAGCTCTGCTGGCCACGGCAGAACGGGGACAACTGCTGCGCACCGGGGTGAAGGTGGCCATCGTCGGGAGGCCCAATGTGGGCAAGTCCAGCCTGCTCAATGCTTGGTCAGGACAGGATCGGGCCATCGTCACCGATCTGCCCGGCACCACCCGCGACGTGGTGGAATCCCACCTGGTGGTAAAAGGGATCCCCGTTCAACTGCTGGACACTGCCGGCATCCGCGCCACCGAAGATCCGGTGGAACGGCTGGGGGTGGAGCGCTCCCAACGCCTAGCCCAGGCTGCCGATGTGCTGGTGCTGGTCATCGACGCCCAAGCGGGCTGGACGGCTGCCGACGCCGCCATCTACGAGTCGATCCGCCATCGCCCCCTCATCCTGGTGATCAACAAAACCGACCTCGCCCCGCCAGAGGGGATCCCTCTCCCCCCCGAGATTGCCCACCGCGTCCCCACGGTTGCCGCCCAAGGGAAAGGGATCCCGGAGCTGGAAAGAGCCCTGGAGCAGCTCGTCACCCAGGGACGTCCCCAGCCCAATCTGGAGATAAGCCTGAACCAGCGGCAGGCCGCTGCCCTCCAACAAGCCCAAGCCAGCCTGGAACAGGTGGGGCAGGCCATCCAAGCTCAGCTCCCCCTGGACTTTTGGAGCATCGACCTACGGGGCGCCCTGCATGCCCTTGGCCAGATCACTGGCGAGGAGATCTCGGAATCAGTGCTGGATCAGATTTTCAGCCGCTTCTGCATCGGTAAGTAGCCCCCTAACTCATACTCATTTTGAGTTTGTGTTACTATGGGCTCAGTTGGGAAGCCGAAGCGGATCCCCGATAATGGAAACACAGTTAGGAGGTTGGCCATGGTTACCGCCGAGAAAACCCGTCTCTACCCCACCCAGATCGATTTGCCAGCAGAGGCTCGCGCGCAACTGGTGGAGCTGCTCAACCAGTCCTTGGCAGACACGTTGGATCTGAAGACGCAGGTGAAACAGGCCCACTGGAACGTTAAAGGCATGCACTTCATCGCCTTGCACGAGATGTTCGACACTTTTGCCAGCACCCTGGAAAACTACGTGGACATGCTGGCGGAACGGGTTACGGCGCTGGGGGGCATCGCCCGCGGCACGGCTCGCATCGTTGCCCAAACCTCCACCTTGCCGGAGTACGATCTGGCCGCTGAAGAGGGTCGGGATCACCTGCAGGCTTTGGCAGCCCGCTACGCTCAATATGCAGCTTCCGTCCGCCGCAACATTGACCGCACCACCGAACTGGGGGATGCCGACACAGCAGACCTGTTCACCGAGATCTCGCGCCAGATTGACAAAGATCTTTGGTTTATCGAGGCTCACCTCCAGGCGTGACGCCGGCAAGACCCATCACAGGCAAGTGGATCAAGCAAAATGGGCGTTAACGTTCCCCTCCTGTATTTGGTGGCTCTGGCCAGTATCCTCGGCGTGGCGGGCTTCTTTGTCCTGCGGGAGGTGCTGCGGGTACGGGCCCAGGAAAAGGTCATCCGTGAGCTGCAGCCCCGCCTGAGCAAAGGCAAGGGATCCCCGCAGGAGCACTACGAGTTGGGCAGCGTCTATTTGCAAAAGGGCCTCTACGACCAGGCGGTTGCCCAGCTTAAAAAAGCCCTAGAAGTGGCTGGGGAGAACATTCCCCCCGTCTGCAACGCCCTCGGTTTTGCCTACTTCAGCCAGGGGCAGTACGACTTGGCCATCCGCTACTACAAGGATGCCGTGGCTGCGGATCCCGGTTATGTAACTGCTTGGAACAATCTGGCCCATGCCTATGAGAAGAAAAATCTCTATGGCCCAAGCTTGGAAGCTTACGAAACTGCCCTGAAGTTGGATCCCCGAAATGCCATTGCTAAGCGGCGCTCGGAGTCTCTGCGCAAACGGTTGCAGCCCAGCCCCTGAGGATCCCATCTGCAATTTCATCCGCAGAAATACTCTTGACCGCAGCACAGTTGTCCATAGGAGTTGGCTCTAAAGACTCCATCCTGCCTGTGCAGGCACTTCCTTATCCTCTCAAAAGAAGATTGATAATACTGAAATCTTGAGCGCAAATGTAAGATCCGGTATCGTGTTGCCTGGGCTGGTATTATGTCTTAAATAAAACGAGAGGCCATTTCATGGATTCGCAATCGGTAGCACCTGTGGTTTTGGTGATCCTGGATGGCTGGGGTTATCGGGATGCTCTCGATGGCAACGCGGTGCTGGCTGCGGAAACCCCTGTCCTGGATAGCCTTTGGGCTGCCTATCCCCACACCCTGCTGCAAGCTTCGGGTCGGGCCGTGGGCCTGCCGGCAGGACAGATGGGCAACTCTGAAGTTGGGCACCTGACCTTGGGGGCAGGGCGGGTGGTGCCGCAGGAATTGGTGCGCATCAGCGACGCGATAGAGACAGGATCCCTCTTCCAGGATCCCTTGTTGATGCAAGTTTGTCGCCAGCTCAGAGAGCGAGGGGGCCGTTTTCACTTCGTTGGCCTTTGCTCCGAGGGGGGGGTTCACTCCCACATCGACCATCTCTATGGGTTGCTCAAGCTGGCGGCCCAGGCTGAGATTCCGGCCTATGTCCACGCCATCACCGATGGCCGCGACACCTTGCCCCGCGATGGTGCCAGGGTTCTGGCCGCCCTGGAAAAAGAGCTGCAATGGCTGGGCAATGGCGTCATCGCCACCCTGAGCGGACGCTACTACGCCATGGATCGGGATCGCCGTTGGGAGCGCACCCAAAAGGCCTACGAGATCATGACCCAAGACGGCCCTGGCCGTGGACAAAGCGCCGCGGAGGTGATGGAAGCTTTCTATGCCCAGGATCTCACAGACGAGTTCATCCCGCCCACCCGCCTGGCTCCGGGGGCTGTGCAGCCGGGAGATGCGGTGCTTTTCTTCAACTTCCGCCCAGATCGCGCCCGCCAACTTACCCAAGCCTTTGTCTGCCCAGACTTTTCGGGTTTTCAACGCCCCTTGCTGCCGGCTCTCACCTTCATCACCATGACTCAGTACGAGGCGGATCTGCCGGTGCAGGTGCTGTTCAAGCCCCAGAACCTGAATCACCTGCTGGGCCAAGTGGTGAGCGAGGCCGGCCTCAAGCAATTGCGCATTGCCGAGACGGAAAAATACGCCCATGTCACCTACTTCTTCAACGGCGGCATCGAGCAGCCCTTCCCCGGCGAAGATCGCATCCTGGTGCAAAGCCCGCTGGTGACCACCTACGACCAGGCGCCGGAGATGTCGGCAGTGGAAGTGACCGACAAGGCGATAGAGGCCATCGCCCGCCGCGAATACAGCCTGGTGGTGCTCAACTATGCCAACCCCGACATGGTAGGTCACACTGGCAACTACGAAGCCACCATCCGCGCCCTGGAAACGGTGGATCGCTGTTTGGGCCGGCTGCTGGCGGCAGTGGTAGATGCGGGAGGCACTACTTTGATCCTGGCGGATCATGGCAATGCAGAGCTGATGTGGGATGAGAACGGCAACCCCTGGACGGCCCACACCACCAACCCCGTTCCCTGCATTCTGGTGGAGGGGGAAAGGCGTAAAATCCCCGGCTGTGGCGGCGATGTCAAGTTGCGCTCCAACGGCACTTTGGCTGATGTGGCCCCCACCCTGCTGGAGATCTTGGGCCTGCCTCAGCCCCCCGAAATGACAGGACGCTCGCTTTTGCAGCCGGCAGAATATACCATTCTCCAGCGGCAACCCAGTCCTGTGGGGCGGTAGGTGCCAGGGATCCCTTACTCCGTCACTGGGATCCCTTCTTGGGCCAGCCATGCTGTTAGCTCTCCCCAGTTGCGATAGACAGCCAGAACCCGTGAGCGATCGGGGTGATAGGGGGCAGCCAAGCGCTCCAACTGCAAAAAGCGGGCCTGGGGAGGGATCACCGCCGCTTCGGGATCGGGGGGAGTGGGTCGGCGCAAGGAGCTGCTGTAGCCGCGGTAGATCAGCACCAGATCAGACTCTCCCTCGCTTTCCACCTCCACCCGCAGCACCTCCTGCGGGTGGTCTTGGCTATAGCGCTCCAAGGCCAAGGGCCAAGGCAGGGCCCTCATGCTTCCAGTTCCCCCTTATCAGTTCCGGGTCGCAGCCGCCAGACAAAGTAGAGGCTGTAGAGCAGGTAGGCCACCAGCCCCCAGGCCCCCACGCTCCCCAGCAGCTCCGGCGATACATTGGGATGGAAGATCTCCCGAAACCCCAGCGGTGGCCCAAACCAAGCCCGGCACTCCTCTGGCAGAGAAGTGCGGAAAGCACAGGGCACAAAGGCCCCCGAAAAGAGGATCCCGGCCCCCATATAACCAGTCAGGCCCCACCGCCAGAGCAAAAAGGCTCGCGCCGCCCAGGTTCTCGACTGCTCGAGAGCAGCACTCCAGTCCCGCCAAAACCAAAGACAAACCAAGATCAACAGCCGCGCCATTGCTCCACTGAGAAAGCTGACGGGCAGGCCCCCAATCATCAGGTACACCGTCACCGCCAAGAGGCTCGATACCCGCCAATAAACGATCAATAGCTGAATCAAGGGCCGCAACCCCACCGCAAAAGCCCAAATCAGCAGCAGCAATGGCATCACCACCGTCAGCGCCACTGCCAAGCGGTAGTCCAGCCAGATTGCATCCACCAGCCAACTCTGGGGAGTCATCCTCACCCTCTGCCACTCCTGCCCCTTAGTATATGAAACCTGGGGGATCCAGGACGGGACACAGAGAGTTACGGAATGTTAACGCCTGCTGACCATCCCCAGCAAAACTTTACACCAAACAGCTTTCAGAAAGTTTTCCATTTTGCCGCTACCGATCCCCGAAAGTGGTAGATTCTTAGCTAGCTCCTCAGAGGAGTATCCCTGTCGTTCGGAAGGCCAGCTGCCTGTCTGAGCGACCAGCGGAGTCTCCTTCAGACCTTGGCCCAACTTAATCTCATTAAGTATTGTTACTTAATCGTGTTATCTTGGGTTAAGGTCAAACCTTGAGAGGCATGACCTCGAAACCATGGCCCGTTCTTCCAGACTCCTCTCTCACAGTTCTACCCGTTGGAAGGCGACCCAGTGGAAGCCCAGACCACTGCCTCCCTTGGAGAATGCACCTCCTTCTCCGAAGCGGGAGGAAGAGACAGGGGATCCAGTTGCGTCAGAGCCACCCCTTGCCCTGGGGAAGCCCGATTTGGCGAGGAAGGTGAAGGGTGGAGCTAGGGGGGCAGCAGTTGCTGGCAGCGGGAGCTATGAAGCGCTGCAGCTATGGCTGGTGCTGGTTACCTTGGGGGTAAGTCTGGCCATTGCCGTGGGAGTGGCCCTGGTTTACTCTCTGGGGGTAGCTGCCAACTACTTGCTGGGGGCGGTTGTTGGCGTGGTTTATCTGCGCATGCTGGGCCGCGGCGTAGCGGAGCTGGGCAAAAGCCGCAACCGTTTGGGGGTGACGCGTTTGGCTCTGTTTGTCGGGCTGATCGTTTTAGCCACTCAGGTGAAGTCTTTACAGATATTGCCCATTTTCCTGGGGTTCATGACCTACAAGGTCACCCTGCTCATTCATCTTGTCCAGACCTTGACCCGTTCATCTTCTTCTGTGTGATGCCCATGAACCTGTCCTTCTCCTCTCCTCCTCTTTTGGCAGAACTCGAGGTCGGCCATCACCTTTACTGGCACCTGGGCAAATTCACGGTTCACGGGCAGGTTTTGATCGCCAGCTGGATCGCCATTGCCCTGATCTTGACGGTGGTTATCTTGGGCACCCGTCAACTGCAGCGGGAGCCGGCTGGCCTGCAAAACTTTGTCGAGTATGCCCTGGAATTTGTGCAGAGCATTGCCCGAGCCCAGATTGGCGAGAAAAACTTCCGGCCCTGGGTACCCTATGTCGGCACCTTGTTCCTGTTTATCTTTGTCTCCAACTGGATGGGCAACCTCTTCCCGTGGAAGCTGATTCCTCTGCCGGAAGGGGAGTTGGCCTCCCCCACCAACGACATCAACACCACTGCCGGGTTGGCGCTGCTCACCAGCATCATGTATTTCGTGGCCGGCATCAGCAAGCGGGGGCTGTCTTACTTCAAAAAGTACATCGAGCCTACCCCGATTCTGCTGCCCATCAACGTTTTAGAAGATTTCACCAAGCCCCTCTCCCTGAGTTTCCGTCTATTCGGCAACATCCTGGCAGAAGAGCTGGTGATTGCGGTGTTGGTGTTGCTGGTGCCCTTGTTTATCCCCGTGCCGGTGATGGTTCTGTTCCTGTTTACGGGGGCGATTCAGGCTTTGATCTTCTCAACCCTCTCGGCAGCTTACATTGGAGAGGCGCTGGAAGGTCATGGAGGAGGGGATCACCACGATTGATCCCGCTGGTCGGTCGATCCATCTTGAACCTTTTCGGGAGGATCATCTCAAATGGGTCAGCGCAAGGGATCCCTTCTTTTGGTAAGGTTTGTTGGGGCTGACAGATTGGTTCTGAAAGCCGCCGACAAGGGAGTGATTTGAGGCTGTAGTGTATCAGACCCAATCACCTCTGAAGCTCAAGAGACGTTGTTGTTGTGTCAATCACCAAGGAGCATCTCACTATGGATCCGTTAACCTCTGCTGCTTCTGTTCTGGCTGCTGCTCTGGCCATTGGTCTGGGATCCCTGGGTCCCGGTCTGGGTCAGGGGAATGCTGCCGCTGCCGCCATGGAGGGGCTGGCCCGTCAGCCCGAAGCGGAAGATAAGATCCGCGGCAACTTGCTGGTCAGCTTGGCTTTCATGGAAGCTTTGACCATCTACGGCTTGGTGGTGGCGCTGGTGCTTTTGTTCGCCAACCCCTTTGCTTAACTCTCATCGGGGGCGGACTGCATTGATTTACCCATCCGCCCGCCCCCTCACCCAGCTCCATCTCAGACTCAGTTCCTGTTGGGGTTGCAACGTCATGTTCTTTCCAACCTTGTTGGCTGTTGAAGCGGCTGAAAAAGGTGGTCTTTTCGATCTGGATGCCACCCTGCCCCTGATTGCCATTCAGTTTTTGCTGTTGGTGGCAGTGCTCAACTCCCTCTTCTATGAGCCGGTTACGCGGGCTATCGACAGCCGCAGCGACTACATCCGCACCACTCAAGCGGAAGCCCAAGAGCGGTTGGACAAGGCGGTGTCGTTGACCCGACAGTATGAGTCTGAGATCAGCCAGGCCCGCTTGCAAGCCCAGCAGGTGATCGCTGAGGCAGAGGCTGCAGCTGCTCGCATTCGTTCCGAGAAACTGGCTGCTGTGCAGGCAGAGATCCAGCAGAAGCTGGAGGCGGCGCGGCTACAGGTCGAGCAAGAGAAGCAGGCAGCCCTCGAACAGCTGCAGCAGCAGGTGGATGCCATTGCCGCCCAGATTACCCAGAAACTGTTGGGCAGTGCTCGTTAGATCGCTGGTTGGAAGTACTTTTGGAGGAGCTTGCGATGCCTGTGTGGAGTTGGGTGGCCGGTTGGATCTTGGCTGTGGCCGAGACCACGGAGCTACTCCCAGAAGCCAAGGCAGGAGAGGGGGATCTCTTGGCCAAGATTCTCGAGAGCAACCTGATCAACATCGCGATCATTCTCACCTTGCTGTTTATCTTTGGTCGCAAAGTGGTGGGAGAAGCCCTGGCCAAGCGGCGGGAGGGGATCCTAGAAGAACTGCGGCAGGCGGAGCAGCGCAAGCGGGAAGCCATCGAGAGGCTGGCGGAGGAGCAGCAAAAGCTGGCCCAGGCTCAGCAGGAGGCTGAACGTATCCGCAAGCAGGCGGAAGCCAACGCCGAAGCCCGTCGGCAAGAGTTGTTGGAGCAGGCGGAGCGGGAAGTGGAGCGGCTGCGGGCCAATGCTGAGAAAGAGTTGTCCAGCGAGCAGGAGCGGGTTTTTCAGGAGTTGCGTCGGCAGATCGTTCGCCAAGCCCTGAGCAAGGTGGAGCAGGAGTTGCCGCAGCACCTCAACGAAGAGGTTCACCGCAGCCTGATCGAGAAAGGGATCCAAATGATTGCCCGCTAACTCTCAAGGAGGAGAAAGGTATGATCAGCAGCACAATGGCTGAGAAGGTGGTGGATCCCTATGCCGAGGCTCTCATTGCTCTTGGGTCAGGCCAGGGATTGCTGGACACTTTTGCCGCCGATATGCGCTTTATTGCCGAGGTTTTGCGGGCTACGCCGGAGCTGGGCCAGTTTCTCGCCAACCCGGTGATCAAGGCCGAGGCCAAAAAGAACCTGCTGCAGCAAGTATTTGCCGATCAGATCCACCCTCTGCTGCTGAATGCGCTGAAGTTGTTGACCGACCGCCGCCGTATTATGTTTCTCGGGACTGTTTGCCGGCGCTTTTTGGATCTGCAGCGGAAGCTCCAGAACATCGTCCTGGCCGAGGTGACGACGGCGATACCCTTGACGGAAGCTCAGCAGCAGTCAATTCGCGAGCGGGTGATGGACTTCACGCGGGCCAGCGGCGTGGAGTTGCAAACTGCTCAGGATCCAGAGCTGCTGGGAGGGGTGGTCATCAAGATCGGATCCCAGGTGATCGACCTCAGCTTGCGTGGACAGTTGCGCCGGCTTGCCTTGCAGTTGGCCTAAGTTGGTTTTTGAGGATCCCTTCCCGTTACCTTGAGAGGACTGCTATGCCTACCATTCGCCCAGACGAGATCAGCACCATCATCAAACAGCAGATTGAGCAGTACAACCAGGAGATGCAGGTCTCCAATGTGGGGACAGTTCTGCAGGTGGGGGATGGCATTGCCCGCATCTACGGTTTGGATAAGGTGATGGCCAGCGAGCTGCTGGAATTTGAGGATGGCACCACCGGTATTGCCCTCAACCTGGAAGAAGACAACATCGGTGCCGTGCTGATCGGCTCCGGGCGGAATATCCAAGAGGGATCCACCGTCAAATCCACGGGCAAGATTGCCAGCATCCCGGTGGGGGAAGCCCTCTTGGGCCGCGTGGTGGATCCCCTGTGCAACCCCCTCGACGGCAAAGGCCCGATCCAGTGTACGGAGTCTCGCCTAATCGAATCTCCGGCACCTGGCATTGTCGATCGCCGCTCTGTGTACGAGCCCCTGCAAACCGGCATTACCGCCATCGATGCCCTGATCCCCATCGGGCGGGGGCAGCGGGAACTGATCATCGGCGACCGCCAAACCGGCAAGACCACCGTTGCTGTGGACACAATCCTGAACCAAAAAGGGCAGGATGTGATCTGCATTTACGTGGCCATTGGTCAGAAGCAGAGCACCATCGCCCAGGTGGTGGGCATCCTGACCGAGCGAGGGGCTATGGACTACAGCATTGTGGTGGCTGCCGGCGCCGATAGCCCGGCCCCGTTGCAGTGGCTGGCCCCCTACTGTGGCGCCACCATTGCTGAATACTTCATGTACCAGGGCAAACACACCCTGGTGGTCTATGACGATCTCTCCAAGCAGGCGGTGGCTTATCGGCAAATGTCGCTGCTGCTGCGCCGTCCACCCGGTCGGGAAGCTTATCCTGGGGATGTGTTCTACCTGCACTCGCGGCTATTGGAGCGAGCCGCCAAGCTGAGCAGCCAACTGGGAGAGGGATCCATGACGGCACTGCCGATCGTGGAAACCCAGGCCAATGACGTATCGGCCTACATTCCCACCAATGTTATCTCCATCACCGATGGGCAGATCTTCTTGGAATCGGATCTGTTCAACGCTGGCATCCGCCCGGCCATCAACGTCGGGATTTCCGTCAGCCGCGTCGGCTCGGCAGCTCAGACCAAGGCGATGAAAAAGGTGGCTGGCTCCATCAAGGTGGAACTGGCGCAATACCGCGATCTGGAGGCCTTTGCCCAATTTGCCTCTGACCTGGATGAGGCTACCCAAAAGCAACTGGCCCGCGGCCAACGGCTGCAGGAGTTGCTGAAGCAGCCACAGTACTCTCCCCTGTCTCTGGATCAGCAGGTGGCCATTATCTATGCGGGGACGCGAGGCTATTTGGATGACATTCCGGTGGAGAAGGTCTCCAGCTTCAAACAGGGCCTTTTGGCTTACCTGGGCACCACCCATCCCAAGTACGGCGAGATCGTCCTCTCCACCAAGCAACTCACCGACGAGGCAGAAGAAATCTTGAAAACGGCCATCACAGAGTTCAAGCAGAGCTTCGTGGCCAAGGCGGCCTAGGGTGACGCGGATCTCTCCTGGCCCGGATCCCTGTCGACCACCAAAATAGAGGGAGTAGGTTATGGCAAACCTCAAGCGCATCCGCGATCGCATCAAAGCGGTCAAAAACACCCGCAAAATCACCGAGGCCATGCGGCTGGTGGCAGCAGCCCGAGTGCGCCGCGCCCAAGAGCAAGTGATGGCCACCCGTCCCTTTGCCGACCGACTGGCCCAGGTTTTCTATCGGCTGCAAACTCGGCTGCGGCTGGAAGATGTCAACTTGCCTCTGCTGAAGCAGCGCCCCATCCAGACGGTGGGGCTGTTGGTGGTGGCCGGGGATCGGGGCTTGTGCGGAGCCTACAACGCCAACGTGATTAAGCGCACCGAGGAGCGGGTTCGCGAGCTGCAGGAGACAGGGCAGCAGGTGCAGCTTTACCTGGTGGGCCGCAAGGCGGTGCAGTATTTCCAGCGGCGCTCCGCTCCCATCGCCAAGACCTACGTGAATTTGTCGCAGATCCCCACGGCGGCTGAGGCTGCCCAGATTGGGGATCAGCTCCTGGCGGCCTTCTTGTCGGAGAAGGTGGACAAGGTAGAGCTGCTCTACACCCGTTTTGTCTCTTTGATCAGCTCCCGTCCGGTGGTGCAATCCCTGTTGCCCCTCGATCCGTCGCGGTTGGCCACTCAAGACGATGAAATTTTTCGTCTTTTGGTGCGGGGCGGAGAGTTTACTGTCGAGCGCAGCAAAGTCATCGCAGCGGTCTCGGCCCCACCTCAGGACATGATCTTTGAGCAGGATCCCGTGCAGATTTTGGATGCCCTGCTGCCGCTGTACCTGAACAACCAGTTGCTACGGGCCTTGCAGGAGGCGGCGGCCAGCGAATTGGCAGCTCGCATGACGGCCATGAACAACGCCAGCGACAATGCCAGCGAGCTCATTCGCACGCTGGGTCTTGCCTACAACAAAGCTCGCCAGGCGGCTATTACCCAGGAGATCCTGGAGGTGGTGGCCGGAGCGGAGGCCTTGTAGGGTTCTCAAAGGAGATCCCCTGAGGAGCCGAGGTTGCGTTGCCGCGCCATCTGGGAGTTGAGCAGAACCACCGGCAAAATCCCCACCAAGACAATGGCCAAAGCCGGTGCCCCTGCCTCCGCGAGACGCTCATCGGCTGCCAAGCGGTAGGTTTGCACCGCCAAGGTGTCGAAGTTGAAGGGCCGCAGCACCATCGTGGCCGGCAGCTCTTTCATCACATCCACAAATACCAGCAGCATAGCCCCCAAGAGGCCACCCCTCATCAAGGGCAAATGCACCTGCCACAGGGTGCCCAGGGATCCCTGTCCCAGGCTGCGGGCCGCTTCATCCAAACTGGGGGGAATGCGCAGCAGCGTGGCCTCAACGGTGGCCAAAGAAACGGCCAAAAACCGCACCAGATAGCCGAACACCAAAGCCGTGAGGGTACCGCCGATCACCAGGCCGGGTGGCTGTTGCAGCACCACCTGCCGCAGGTAGCTCAGCAGTTGATCCAACCACCCTAGGGGAATCAGAACCCCCACCGCGATCACCACTCCCGGCAGCGCGTAGCCCAGAGAAGACAACTGCACCGCCAGCCGCAGGCCCCACGGGGATCCCGCCCGTCCTAGCCCCTGCATGCGCAGCCCGTAAAGCACCACCACCGACACGGAAACAGCAATGATAGCCGTGATGGTGGATAGCCAAAAGCTGTTCTGGGCGTAGCTCCAAAAGCGGCGACCCAGCTCCCCCTGGCGCAGGGTCATATTGAGCAGAATCAAGGCCGGCACGACGAAGCCCAGCCCAATTGGGATCCCACAGGCTAGCCAAGCCCCCACCGCCCGGATCCCTTGTAGGCGGTAACGGGTTGGGGTGGGTTTGAACCCTTGGCGATAGTAGCGCGCCCGCCGGCGGGAGACCTGCTCCATCGTTATCAGCAGCAACACCAGCAGCAACAGCAGCGCCGAAAGCTGAGCCGCCGCCACCGGATTGCCCAGGGCCGTCCAGGTGCGGTAGATGCCGGTTGTAAAGGTATCTACCCCGAAATAGCTGACGGTGCCGAAATCGTTGAGGGTTTCCATCAAGGCCAGCAGACAGCCGGCCACGATCCCCGGTCGGGCCAGCGGCAAAGCCACCTTGAAAAAGCTGGCCCAAGGCCCGTAGCCCAAGGAGCGGCTTACCTCTAAGCAGGCCACCGATTGCTCCTGAAAGGCCAGCCGGGCCGAGAGATAAACATAGGGATAGAGGGTGAGGATCAGCAGCAGGATCGCCCCCCACAACGAGCGAATGTTGGGGAACCAGTAGTCGCCGATCCCCCAACCTGTTACCCGCCGCAGCCAGATCTGGAAACCGCCGGTTACCTGCAAAAAATCGGTGTAGGCGTAGGCCAACACATAGGTGGGGGCCGCCAGGGGCAGCACCAACATCCACTCCAGCCAGGCCCGCCCCCAAAACTGACACATGGTCACCAGCCAGGCAGTGCCACTGCCCACCAGGATGACCCCCGCCGCCACCCCTGCCATCATCACCAGGCTATTGCGCACATAAAGCCCCAAGACCGTATCGGCCAGGTGCTCCCAAACCTGCCGCTCGTCCGCAAAAAGGCTGAGCAACACCGTAAGGACAGGAACGAGAATGAGACCGCTGAGGGTCAGAGTCAGAAGCGCCCAGCCGTTCAGAGGAAAGAAGCCACTTCCCGGCAGAGATTTGCTCAACAACTTCAACCTCATCTCTTTGTCCATCTCAACAGGCGGGAGCTACCTCTTGAGCAACTCCTGGGGAAGAAAAGGGGATCCTCCAGGGATCCCCAACCAAGTTTTCTCTCAAAACAAGCTCTTGGGCAGCTTAACGAAATAAACGATGTTCTCGTCTTGCTTGTTACCAAGGTAAGGCATAGTTTTTTCTTGAACCGCGCCCTTTTCCGAGACGATGCCAAAGTCGTCGTCGTTAACTATCGCTAGGGTAGTTGAGTTGAGAATGGCCAACCCCTCGGGCTTGTCGTGGGGATAATTGGGGATCGACATAATGTCAAATACTTCTTCTTTGGAAACGGGCTTGATCCCCGCTGCAATGATTTCCTCTTGGGTTAACTGCTCCAGAGTCTTGCCGTTAACCAGCAGGCCATTTGGACCAGGATCAAAGACATCCGTGGCAGCGGCAGTATCGATTTTGTAGATCTTCTTCGTAACCTCTTTGTCCTCTCCCGGCGTTTTGCCATCCCGTTCGAGAACCAGGAAGGTTGTGTCGGTAATGGCGACAATTTCGCTAACAGCGGTGCCAGTTCCCTCTAAAGGATAGAGGTATTCTTTGAACTTGCCCGTGGCCAGTTCATAGAAGAGTATCCTGCAAACAGTTGCGGTCTTTTGAACATCTTTGTTGGGGTTCAAAAGCGGAGACTGCATGATGCCGACCAAGTATTTCTGATCGGGCGTCAGAGTTAGCCCCTCCATGCCGCGATTGGGGCGCCGATTTTTGTAAACTTCTGGAAGCTTTTTGCCGCCAACTCCACTTCCAAAAGGATTTAGCCACTCGATGGCCTTGCCATTGGAATCAAAATGGATCAAGTGAGGTCCGTATTCGTCGGCAACCCAAAAGCTTCCATCTTTGGCCACCGCGATCCCCTCTGGATCGATACCTTTGGGATCCGGCGCAAGCTGCTTGCCGCTGAGATCGTAGGCATTCTCTCCCGTTCCCCCCGAGTCAGATGGATTGGGGATCCCGGTGAGATTTTTGCCGGTCTCGTCTTGCAGCAGGATGACCCTGTCCAACTTGAAGCCCTTGCCGTCCAAAGACAATCTGGCAACTTGAGGGGTAAAGTCTGGCTTAGGGAAAATCTTGTCGTTTGACTCAGCTCCATCAATATTGGGACCGCGATCGGTGAGCACATAAAAATATTGGCCATCAAAGGCAAGGCCAGAGCCAAACCCACCATTGTAGATTTTGACGCCGTTTTCTGTGGTCAAAAGCAGATCCCGCTTTGGAACAGGAGCCTTTTCGGGAAGGTTTTCAATTGCCTTTGCCGGGCTATTGGTGTAGAAAGAAGTTAAAGAAAGCAGGAGCAAGAACAAGCCTGCTGTTCGCAGTTGTTTCATTTGGCAAACCTCCAGAAGCTTTTGAAAAAGAAAGACAGGACGCCTGAGCGGCCTCAAACGGAAGCAACGCCGTCCTAGAGTATCGACGCTTGGCCAAGAACCGTCAAGCTGCTTAACGTTCACGGCGTCAAGCAATGAAAGGCTGCACTCAGGGCCTGTCCTGGAGGCCTGATCTACTTCCAACCGGCCCGATCCATTACCTTCAGGGCATCAGGGGTGACGCGGCCAATGCTGGCGGCGTTGATCGTATCTTCCTTAAAGGTGCCAAAGCTGGCCACCAACGAGTCGATCTCAGCCCCGGGCAGTACCGGGTACTCATTGTTGCTCTGGGCAAAAATGGCCTGCGCCTCTGGCCCGGAGAGAAACTCCAAAAATTGGATGGCCGCGTCTTTGTTGGGAGCTGTTTTCAGAATGCCGGCCCCGCTGATGTTGACGTGGGTGCCACGATCCTGCTGGTTGGGGAAGAAGACGCCGATTTTCTCGGCTACGGCGCGCTCTTCTGGATTGTCGGATTTGATCAAACGCGGCAAATAGTAGGTGTTGGCCAAAGCCACGTCTCCCACCCCGGCGGCCACGGCCTTGATCTGATCCGTGTCTCCCCCTTCCGGCGGACGGGCAAAGTTGGCCACCAAGCCCCGGGCCCATTGCTCCGTTTCCGGGATCCCGTGGGCCAAGATGATCGAAGCCGTCAAGGATTGGCTGTAAACGTTGCTGGAGGAGCGGGTGAGCACCTTGCCCCGCCACTTGGGGTTGGCCAGATCTTCGTAGGTAGACAGCTCGTTGGGATCCACCTTGTCTTTGTTGTACATGATCACCCGCGCCCGCTTGGTGAGGCCAAACCAGTACCCCTCTGGATCCCGCAGAGACTCGGGAATATTTTTGGAGAGCGTCTCCGACTGGATGGGTTGAAACAAGCCCTCGTTCTGAGCGCGCCACAACCGGGCAATATCCACCGTCATGAAGATGTCGGCGGGGCTGTTGGATCCCTCGCTGCGGATGCGCTGGACGATCTCATCGGCGTTGCCCTGCACCCAATTCACGGTAATGCCCGTTTTCTGCTTGAAAAGTTCGTACAATTTCTCGTCTGTGCCGTAGTGCCGCGAGGTGTAGAGGTTCACTTCCCGATTGGCGCCATGGGCCGGACGCAGAAGAGACCCTGCTGCCAGAGCCGCAGAACCTAGCGTGGCTCCACTGACAAATTGCCGTCGCGATAAGCGCATACCCAACTCCTAAGTTCAAAAACATCTCAAGAGACACAGCTCCACCGGCCAGGCTCTCTCTGAGAAAGCACCGGAAAGCCAAGCCCAAAGGACAAAGACAGTCCCCGCAAGCCTCACTCTCTTGGCTCTTATCTTGGGCCAACCTTATTGAGACTTTTATTCAAGAACTTTGCCTTGAGGAAATGATAGGAGATCTCAAGTACCAGGTCAAGCTCTTGGGAGTTGTTCTCACTTCTCACCCTTTGGGATGAAACTGGCCAACTTCCCCTTGTCCTCGACAGCGCCTGAGATGGCCAGCAACGCAGCCGGTCTTGTTGAGCAACGGGTCTCTACCCAGGGCTTTGCGGTCAGCGGTATTGACAGCACTCGCGAAAGCTGAAGAGGCTTCGGGTATAAAGGGAGCAGGGTAGATGACAGAGCTATGGTGAGCTCCCTTTCGAGATCGCCTCATGCACAGGTGCAAGAGAATAGCAGGGATCCAGGTGTCTCTATCCTGGTCTGCGGCTACAACGATTTGGTGGAGCTCACTCTCCAAGCCCTAGAAGCTTTTGGACATCGCGCTGTAGTAGTTGCTCCCGATCTGCCCCCTCATTTGGAAGAGCAGTGGCAATACCTACAGGCGGATCCCCGCCAGCCGGGGGTGTTGCAGCGGGCTGGGATCGAGCGGATTAGGGTGGCGCTGCTCCTGGAGGACAGCGACCAAGCCAATTTCGAGCTGGCTTTGCTGATTCGAGATCTCAATCCACAGGTGCGTGTCGTCTCCCGTCTGTTCAACCACAGCCTTGCCCGCTATCTCGACTCGGCTTTGCCGCAGCATTTTTCCCTATCGGTGGCGGCTTTGGCTGCCCCGGCTTTTGCCCTTAAGGCTGTTTCCGACGAATTTGTTGGCTACTTTGAGCTGCCCCAGCTGGAAGCCCAGCCGGCCACGCTTCCGCCAGAGCTGGCAGATCCGGCTTACTTTGTCTCAGACCGAGAGACCACCCTCTGGAACGTGGTAGAGCTGACCATCGGATACAACTCCCGCCTGCTGCATATGCCCCTCTCGGAGCTGGAGGAAACTTTTGGGGCGCGGGTGCTGTTTCATTACCCGGTGGATGGGCTTTCTAACTTTTCCAAACAGCGAGTTTTCGACGACTTTGACCACGAGGCAGAGCTGCTGGAGGGGGATCGCGTTTTGGTCATTTGCGATCCCAGAGCCTACCTGCAACTGTTGGAACGCAACGGGCGACGGGGCTCCTCACGGGCACAGCGCTGGGCCAGCGGCCAGATGCAGGACAAGCGACAACAACGGCAAGGCAGGTCGTTGGGGCGGGGATCCCTTGGGTCTTGGCTGCGCAGAGGAGTGCAGGGACTCCTACAGGTCAAGCCCATCGTGCGCACCCTCACCTTCACCTTGGGGGCCATGCTGGTGCTGGGGGTGATCAACTTCAGGATGATCGGCAAACCCCTCATCGATGGGCTTTTGCTGACGATCGTGGTGCTGACAGGGGGCTACGGGGATATTGAGGCTTTTCAACAGCCGGAAACACCGCTGGGGGTGAAGGTGCTGGCGGTGATGATGACCTTGGTGGGGGCTGCCCTGGTGGGGTTGATTTACGGCTTGGTGACCGACAAATTGGTGAGCAGTCGCTTTGGCTTGGGCCAGGCTGCCCGTATGCCCAAAGAGGATCATGTGGTGATCGCAGGGTTGGGGCGGCTGAGCTATTTGGTGCTGCAGTTGTTGCGGCAGATGGGCTACGAGGTGGTGGTGGTGGATCCCAATAGCGAGAACCCTCTCTTGGAGGCAGCGGAACGGGAGGGAGCGGTGGTGGTTCGTGGGGATTATGCCCTGGCAAGCACGCTGCAGCAGGCTCGCATTCAAGGCAGCCGCTGCCTGATCTGCACCACCCCTGACGATCTCACCAACCTGGAGACGGCCCTGACGGCCCACAGCCTGCAACCGGGGATCCGCACCATTTTGCGGGTTACCGATCCCGAATTGGCGGCTCGCATGCAGCGCCACATGCAGACGCTGGGGATCAGCTACAGCGCTACCGGGTTGGGGGCACGGGCTTTTGCCACAGCAGCACTGGTGGGATCCGTCTACGGCACCCTGGCTTGGCAGGGGGAAACTCTGCTGGTGACGCTGCTGGAGGTCTCTGCCGATTGCCACTACCTGGGGCTATCCTTGCGCCAACTGGCCCAGGACTATGACCTGGTGATCTTGCTGCATCGCTCCCGACCGGGGAAACCCTGTGTTTTTCCCAAGATCTGGCAAAAAGAGGGCAAGACCCTGTTGAAAGAAGGCGATCAACTCTATGTGATGGGAACGGTGGAATCCCTGATTCGCTTAACCCAAGGACGGCCTCTTCCCCCAGAGCTGTATCAGGTGCGCCTCCTAGAGTATCGCAACCCCTATTTTGAAGAGGAGATCCTCTCGGCTTTATCGTTCTACGCACGCCTGCCCAAAACGGCCCTGAAACCCCTATTGGGCTGTCTGCCGGCGGTGGTGAGCCCACCCCTTCCCCGCGACAAGGCAATCAAGTTAGCCCGCCAACTGCGCAAGATGAGCACTGAAGTGCAGGTGTTTGCCCAGGCGCAGCCTGCCCATTGGATCCCTGCAGCCATGAACGAAAACAGCGAGAGTAATCTGAATTGATTTGGACACTGTTCTGTTTATTGGTCTATTCTGCACTCCGTAGTCCAAAACATCTCGTTATGGGCAGTTGGACATTCAGCTAGAAATCGCAGGAGCCCCGCACTGTACCCGTAGGGTCAGTGTCGGGAGGAATGCGGAAGTTATGATAGAA
>NZ_JANSIA010000012.1:0-41919 GCF_047461835.1 Synechococcus sp. R60.1
GTGCGTGGCTGATGGCCTGACCTGACGCTTCAACAGCATTGGTGGATCCCCCAGCTTGGTCTGGGGGATTTTTTTGTTCTCTTTGCTGGGGTGATCTTTCCCAGAGCTTTTCTAGAGTTAAATTGGGGCCATTGCCTCTGTGACTTAGGGATATGGCAATCATTTCTTCTCGGGATACAGGCCAGAACGCTGAGGGCCCCAAGCGGCGGCAGCAAAAGTCTTCAGCCTGGAGAAAAGAAGGCAGAGAGTTGAGCTTTGCTGGGGAAAGGGGAGCGGATCCCTCTGCCCTGTTGCAGCCGCAAGCCCACCCTGGCGAAGCCCAAGAAGAATCCCTGCGCCCGCGCACCCTAGCGGAATATATTGGCCAGACGGAACTTAAAGAAGTGCTCTCCATTGCCATTGCGGCGGCCCGCGCTCGCCAAGAGCCTCTGGATCACCTGCTGTTCTACGGCCCGCCTGGTCTAGGCAAAACCACGGTGGCAGCAGTGCTGGCGGCAGAAATGGGATCCCAGTTCTACATGACCACCGCGCCGGCTTTGGAGAGCCCCCGCGACATTGCCGGGTATTTGGTGCGCTTGAAGCGGGGGGATGTGTTGTTTATTGACGAGATCCACCGCCTGCCCAAGGTTACAGAAGAATTGCTCTATCCGGCGATGGAGGATTTTCGTCTTGATATCACCATTGGCAAAGGTCGCTCTGCTCGCATCACCTCTCTGCCCTTGGAACGCTTTACCCTCATCGGGGCCACAACCCGCATTGGCGCCCTCACTTCTCCGCTGCGGGATCGCTTTGGCCACGTGCAACGGCTGCGCTTTTACGAGCCTCACGAGCTGGTGCAGATCGTGCTGCGCACGGCTCGCCTCTTAAATGTCTCCACCGATCCTGAAGGGGCTGCAGAGATCGCCCGCCGTTCTCGGGGCACGCCCCGCATTGCCAACCGCCTGTTCAAGCGGGTGCGAGATTACGCCCAGGTGCGAGGGGATGGCCACATTAGCCAAGAAGTGGCAGCAGCCGCTCTGGAGCTGTTCCAGGTGGATCCCATGGGTTTGGATTGGCTCGATCGCAAGCTGCTGACGGTGCTGGTGGAGCAGTTCGGTGGAGGGCCAGTGGGCTTGGAGACGATGGCCGCGGTGACGGGTGAGGATCCCCAAACCATTGAAGAAGTGTATGAGCCTTATCTGCTGCAGATCGGCTACCTGCAGCGCACGCCCCGGGGTCGAGTGGTTACCCCTGCTGCGCTACGGCATCTGGGCTATGAAGCCCAATCCCCCCTGCCTTTGTGGAGCTAACTCGTCTCTCCCCTCACCCCCGACCCCTCTCTCACAAGAAAGAGAGCAGTTGAGAGCCCCATCTAGCTACGGTCATTGCCCACAGGGCTGAAGCTGGGCACCACCAGCTCGCGGTTTTGCTTGGTAAGGCGACCGTACAGCTCCTGCGTGTTGGGGAAGTTGGCCGCCGGCAAGGTGGGGAAGCGGCGATAGGGCACCGTGTCCTCGCCGAAGAGATCCCGATACTCCTGGGTGTTCAGCAGGGCGCGCACAAAGGCTTTCACCCCCTGGGTGGCCAAGATCTGGTTGTACTTGCGGATCTCCTGCTGGTTGAGAGGAGCACGGCCCAGGAAGTGCTTGGTGCCCAGCTCGATCACCTTGGTGTTGGGATAGGGGGCATAGAACTCGGAGCGGTACAGCTCGGAACACCCCAGGGCCTCGATGAACTCCTTGACGGTGATCTCGCCGTTGCGCAGCTTGGACTCGGCAGAGCTGAGCTCGGCGCTGATGTTGTAGATGTCCATATCCCGCTCGAAGACCTGCCGGTAGGCGGCGCGGATGAGGTTGTTGACTTCCGCTTTGTTGGCCAGGCTGGTGAGCTTGAAGACAGGGATCTCTTGGCGTACCTTGGGCACCCCCTGCTGGGCCCGCCGCTGGATTTCCAGCTCGCCGGAAGGCATATCCCGAGGCTGACCCAACTTGACAAAGAGAGGGATGTCGTCGTCGGTGCGAATGGGCTTGGTCACTGCCATGTCGGTGGAGCCGGGGCGCATCCGCCGCAGCGCCAGGCCGCCAGGGGTGAGGTAGCGCTCGTAGGGCACGATATCTTCCCCGAAGACCCGCTGGTACTCCTCGCCGTCCAAGATGGCATCCACCACCGCGTAGAACCCCTGCTTGGAGGCAATGTCAAACAGGCGGTTCATCTCTTGCCGTCCGTAGGTGGGTCGGCCCAGTAGCTTGCGGTGGATGAACTCGATGGCTTTGCAGACATACAAGCTGGACCAGTACTTGTTGCGGAAGAGATCCGACTTGGCCAGTTGGCGCACAAACTCTTTGACGGGAATTTCCCCCGACTCCAGCTTGATCTCCCAGCGGGTCAGCCGTTGGCCTTCGTAGGGCACATAGCCGTATACCTGTTGGTAGCAGGCGCGGATCACCGCCTGGGTGGATCCCTCGCTGCCGACAATGCCGGCCCGCACCCCCAGCCGTCGGCTGCGATCTCCCGGAGTCTGGGTGAGCTTGAAAACCTTCGGGCCAAGGCTGCCGGGATCCCCTGCTGCTCTGGGATTGGTGCGCTCGTTGGTCAGGGCAAAGCCGCGCCGGATGAGGATGCGCTTGACATCTTTGTTGAAGGGAGCAGGGCGGGCGCTGAGGGAACGGGTTTCCTTGGGGAAGATGGCCCCAAATTGGATCTCCAGCGGGTCATTGCCGGAGCCATAGGCATGCTGATCCGGCAGGGGCCGGTTGTAGCGGGCAAAGAGGGTAATGAACTGGGGCACCTTGCGGCGGGGGGCAGCGTAGTTGTAGAGGTCGAATTTGGCCCCCCAGTTGGCGCTGGTTTGCGCTTCTACCCCCAGCTTGCGCAGGTAGGGCACCGTCTCCTCGCCGAAGTAGTCCCCGTACTCGCGGCTATCCACCAGCGCGTCCACCAGGCCGGCCAGACCCTTGCTGGAGACGATGGAGAAGTAGGTCTGCACTTCCTCGCGGGTTTCAGGGGCCCGGCCCAGGAAGTGGCGGAAGGCCAGCTCCACGACGCGGCTGTTAATGTAAGGCTCGTAGAACTGCTTGCGGTAGAGCTCCGATTTGCCCAGGCGGCGAATGAACTCCTTCATGGAGATCTCGCCGTTTTTCACCTTCGACTCCAGGTCGGAAAGCTTGAGGCCGTAGGCGCGGCGGATGTCCCGCTCAAACACCTGTCGATAGGCGGCCTTGATGACTTCTTCTTTCTCGGCGTTGGACAGCCCCGGCTTCATGGCAAAAACGGGAACTTTCTCGGCAGCCAAGTTGTAGATCTGGGGTAGCTGCAGCCCCTGCAGGGGCAGGCCGTCGGCGGTGCTGGCGTTGCGCTGCCGCAGCTTGTCGGAAGGGGCGGGAGCGATGAACTCGCTCAGCAAAACATCGAAGTATTGGTTGATGATGGCAACCGCTTCGGCATCTTTGCGGAAGTAGCCAGCCGCCGCCCGTTTCATCTCTTGAATGGCGACAATGGTGGCCTCGGCGGAGCAGGCGTTTTCGATGATCTCCCGCAGGCCGCGCGTGTTGACGGCGATGATGCTGGGATCCCCGGCCACCAGGGCGTAGGTAACGTAGCGCAAAAACCAGCTCAGATCCCGCAGCGATTTGCGCATGTTGGCAGCTCCGTAGCGGGAGATGTTGATGGGGCGGAAATTGGGGGGAATCTCCACACCGCTGGCGCTAAAGATGTTGCGGATGGCCTCAATGAATCCGCCGGTGGATTCCACGTAGAAGGCAGTACCCAGCTTGAAGGCTTCTTTCTCGTCTTGGGTCGCTTCTGGCCGCTCCAGATAGGCCATGGGCGAGCCCCCTGTGAAGATGCGGTTGGCTGCCCGGCTGACGATGATTTCCGAATTGGCCGCAATGACCTCGGCAATCTCTAGCCGTTTCAGGCCGCTGGAGAAAAAGTCCTCGAGGCGATCCAGCTCGGTGCGTCCCAGATAGCGATCCTGCTGTTCCGCCTGGGAGATGGTCGATACAGGCACGGTTTGGTAGAGACGGGGGTTGGAAACGACTGCGCCAGCGGATACGTTGATACCCATCGATCTTTTAAACTCCGTTTTGATCGAAAAAACTGCCGACAAAGGCCGAGGACAGTGCCATCGAAGGGGGTGAAGAGGCTGACCCACGACTGGAGGAGCATCCCTCTCTGAGCTGAGAAGGATCGATGCCCGATCCCTGAGGGGGAAGCCAAGCCTAGAATACTAGGGGCACGGGCCCAGAGTGGGGAGGTTGTTGCAGTTTGTAACACTGTTTCTCATCCACAAAGACATGGCTCTCAACCCAGCTCTACCCTCCCATCTGTTGTCTTCTGCTTTTCTCCTTGAGGATTGGGAGCAGGGACATTACGAACGCGTTACCCAGGTTTTACAGCAACAGCTCGAGCAGGGATCCCCCTCTCCAGAGCTGTATTGGGAGCTGGGAGCCGCCTATCTCCTGCTGGGTCGGGAACTGGAGGCGCAGCTGGTGTGGCAAGAGAGCTTGGCGATGCTGCAAGCGGGGGGGGTGGCCGAATCCGAGGCCGTCTACCACCTGCTGAGGAGCTTGCAGGCTTTGGCGGAAAGCCTGTGGGAGAAGGGCCATTGGCCGCAGGCAGCAGCTCTGTATCGGCAGCTTCTGGAGTTGGGGGATGGACAGCTGGAGCTGTCTTCTGGCCAGGCTTTGGCTGCTCACCGCATTGGCCTGACCCAAGAGCGGAGCCGGCTGTGGGCTGCGGCAGCGGAGTGGTTTGAGCGGGCTTGCCAGCAGGATCCGACGGCGGCAGAGAGTTTTTGGCGCTGGGGCTTGGCCCTGATGAAGCTGGGCCGTTTGCGAGAGGCGATTTCCCCTCTGCAGGAGGCTGCGCGGCTGCGCCCTGAGTGGGGGGATCCCTGGGTACAGATGGGCCTGGCGTGGCTGGATCTGCGGGATCCAGTTCAGGCTGTGCGGTGTTTCCAGGCGGCTGAGGCGCGGGGCACCGGGACAGCGCAGCTCTACAGCTACTGGGCGGAAGCGGAAGTGCGGCTGGATCACCCTGAGGCCGCTTGGGAGAAGGTTTGCCGAGCGGTGGCAGCGGAACGGAATTGGGTGCAGGCGTGGTGCGAGGGCAGTGGCAGAGAAAGCCCTCTGCGGTCTGGACTGGAGCAGGCATGCAGAGGGGAGGGCCCCGATTGCCTGCTGTACTCGGCTTGGCGGCAGCGTTGGGCTCCAGAAGGCGTTGCCCCTCCAGCAGACTCCTTTTCCCAGAGCACTCCCCCTACAACTGACTTCTGGCCAGTGCCAACCCAAGGCTACCTCACCACCCGGCAGTGGCATCAGGCCACGGGCGAAGGGGACTACCAACCCCTGGATCCAGGGGGGGTTCTCTGTCTAAAAGCGCCCCCTGCCGCTGATCCCGACATTTTGCAAAAGTTGCGCCCGCAGCGCATCCCCTTGGCAGAGACCTTTGTCGCCCAGATCCCCCGAGGATCCGTCCACGTGGGCCACTATCCCCGCCACCTCTACGCCAGCTTTGCCAGCGGGGTGCTCACCCGCCGGGGAGAATTGCTCGCCGATCTATCCCTGAGCTTGCCGCCGCCGGAGTTCCTCGACTGGGACTACAGGCCAGATCACCTGCGACACCACCCCCTGCTGGGCTTGCCCCATCTCCCCCCACCGATCCCACTGGATGGCCCCGTTGCCCTTTTGCCCTTAGGGGCAGTTAATTACTTTCACTGGATGGTGGATATTCTGCCGGCCCTCGATATCCTGCAGCGGTCGGGCGCCCTGGAAAAGGACATCCCCATCTTGATCCACGGGTATCAAAGAAAGCCCTTTCAGGTGCAGAGCTTGGCTGCTTTGGGGATCCCAGCCGAGCGCATCCTCAGCTTTGAGCAGTTGGGGGGATCCCATCTGCAAGCCCAGAACCTGATCGTGCCCTCGGCAGGCGCTCCGGTGGGGTGCTTGACGCCTAGGGGATTGGAGGTGCTGCGGCAACTGGCCCAGCCGAGTTTATCCATTGACCCCTTACAACCGCGGCGAATTTACATCAGCCGTCGCTCTGCCCGCTGGCGGCGGGTGATCAACGAAGCGGAGGTGCTGGCCTGCTTGCGCCCCTGGGGATTTGTACCGGTGCAGATGGAAACCCTTTCTCTTCCCGAGCAAATAGCCCTGATGCAGGGGGCAGAGGCGGTGATCGGGATCCACGGGGCGGGCCTAACCAACCTCGCCTTTTGTCCACCCGGCACCACTGTCATCGAGATCTTGCCCAGCAATGCAGTGCTCCCCTATTTTTGGATCATTGCCCAGGTGGCAGGGTTAAGGTATTTCCCCTTGGTGGCGCCTGTTTGCGATCCGGCTTTGGTGGCTCTTCTTTCCAGCCCCGATTTGGATCGAGAAGATGCCTGGGTTCGGATCCCGGACTTGCTGAATGTGCTGGAACAGACAGGGATCAAGGGATGATGGGATCGGAGGGACTCGAACCCTCACGTTCTTGAGGAACAACGGATTTTAAGTCCGTAGCGTCTACCATTCCGCCACGATCCCAATCTGTCGGCAATAGCCGTACTACTCTATCAAACTGCTCGCCTTGGGGGGGCAAGTCTTTAAGTTGGTTCACCCAGCCCTGCAGTGGAGGGTATGAAGTAGGGGATTGCTGCCCCTGCTGATGGGATCCCTGCTGTGCCCGCTGGCTTGAAGCTCCTACAACTTCTCTTTCAAAAAAACGTTGGCCACCCAGATCCCCACCACCGCCAAGGCGGCCATCCCATAAAAGGTATAGCTATAGCTGCCCAGCCTATCGCGAATTTGCCCCGCGATCATCGTTCCCACCAAGGCCCCAACTCCATAGGCGGTAAACACAATGCCGTAGTTCTGGGCGTAGCGTTCGGGATCAAACAAGCGCAGGGTCAGGGCGGGAGCCATGGCCAGCCACCCCCCCAGGCAAAACCAAAGCAAGGAAAAGGCTACCCAATAGCCCAGAAGGGATCCCTGGGGAGGCAGGAGCATTAGCCCACAGGCCAGCAGGATCAGCCCATAGGAGCCCGTAGTGACCTGATGGGGATGTAAGCGATCGGCCAACCAGCCAAACAGAGGACGGCTGATCCCGTTGAAAATGGCGAAGAGAGCCACGCTGTTGGCAGCCGCAGTGGGATCCAGGCCGATCAGCTCTTCCCCCACGGGGCCGGAAATCCCAATGGCGCTTAAACCGATCAGAGTGCCGATGGCGTAGCAGATCCACAGGCCATAGAAGGAGGGGTTTCTCAGCAGAGGGAGAGAGCGCCTAGAAGCCGGTAGAGGGTGATCTGGGCTGTCCGTGGATTTTCTTGGAAAAGATGGGGAAGGGATCCAATCGGGGGGAGGAAATCTCAGTTGGGTTGCGATCCCCAAGATCACCGCTGCAAAGAGGATCCCCAAAATCAGCAGCGTAGGTCGAACCCCCAGCGCCTCGATCAAGCGGTTGGCTAGAGGAGCGGTAAGCAGGGGGGATAGGCCAAAGCCGATAATGGTGGATCCCACCGCCAATCCCTTGCAATCGGGAAACCAACGGGCTGCCACGGCCATCGGCACTCCATAGGCTATTCCCACACCGCTGCCGGCAATGACTCCATAGCAGAGGGCAATCCACCCAATGGAGGGGGCGAAGCTAGCCAGCCCATAGCCCAAACCCACCAAGCTGCCCCCCAGAGCCAGTACTCGGCGGGATCCCCAGCGGGGGATGACAAACCCTGTGATGGGCATGAGGGTAGCGTAGAACACGAGGGCAACCGTGTAGGGCAGCAGGCTCTCACTGGCCCCAATCCCCAGCTCTGTTTCCAGAGGCTTGCGGAAAATGCTCCAGGAATAGACGGTTCCCAAGCAAAGAAGAACCAGGAGCCCCAGGAGGATGAAAAGCCATCTCCCCATATGGGCCGGTTGTCCATACAAAGTAACGGGGAATCCAACCCTTTTCATGGGTATCTAGAGCTTGTTGGAGCTGAGTTCAACCCATTCTCTCAGCCCTTTCGGGGATAGGCCAACAGAATTTTTAGCCAACCGTTGGCTAGAGGCGTTTGGCCTCTACTGTCTTGGGCAGAGACAAAGGCTCCGGCAGCTCCGGGATGGACAATTCCCAACCGTTGCTCAGGGTGAAAATGGTTTCCCCGGCCTCTGAACGGGTGGCCACAACCGATTCTTCCAGATCTTTTTTGGGAACGTAGACCATCAAATGCCCGTAGGCACTTTCGTGCAGGATGACTTTCATAGCCCTTTCTCCACAAGTTCCAGCTCTTGGGCACGGCACCCCACCACCAAGCCTTTGGCCAAGCAGTGGACGGCATAGACGTAAAACCGTTGTAGAAAGGTGCCAATGGAAATCACGTAACCTTCGTCGCCGGGAACGGCTAAGATTTTTCCCACCGGCTGGCCGAAGAAGGTGCCATCGTTGCGGATGACCTTACGGATGCGGACTTTGTCGCCCAGCTCAAATTGGGGAGGGCGATCCAGCTCCAGTTCGTCGCTCATGGGGTACCTCCTGTGATTTCTGCCAACACTCGACAAAGCTCTTGGCGGGTTAGGCTGCGGCCTACTTGGCGTGCCCGTCGAGACACGGCTGCCAAAATGGCCTGAGATTTGGAAGTTTCCTTTCCGGACAAGCGGTTAGACAACATCGGGATGGCTTTCCTCTGGGATGGGTTCTGGAGTGTGTTGCGCCCATTGCGTCAGCGTTGCGCGGCAATAACGGGCCAGTTCCGCCGGTGGGATCGGATGCTTGCAGTGGGTGACGTGCTGCCGCACCTGTTCCAGGAGCTTTTCCAGTTGGCCAGGTGGGATCTGCTCGACAGGGATCCCCTGTTCCTTGAGGATCTGGAGCAGCAAATGCCTGCCGGAGTGTTTGCCCAACACCAGCCGCCGCTGGCTGCCCACGGCTTCTGGTGGGAAAGGCTCATAGGTCTGGGGATCCCGCAGCACTCCCGCCGCATGAATGCCCGACTCGTGGGCAAAGGCGTTGTCACCGACGATGGCCTTCCAGGGAGGGAGGGGAGCACCGCTGGCCCGCGCCACCTGTTGAGACAGCTCCCGCAAACGGCGGGTATCCACCCCAACATCGATCCCCAAGGTGTAGCGCAAAGCCATCACCACCTCTTCCAAGGGGGCATTGCCGGCCCGTTCCCCCAAGCCGTTGACGGTGGTGTTCACCGACTGAGCGCCGGCGCGGATCCCGGCCAAGGCATTGGCAGTGGCCATGCCCAGGTCGTCGTGGGTGTGCATCTCCACAGGGATATCGATGGCCTGCACCAGACGGCGAATCTGCTTGTAGGTGCTAAAGGGATCCAAAATGCCCACCGTATCGCAGTAGCGGAAGCGCCGACAGCCCCAGCTCTGGGCCATTTGGGCCAACTCGATCACCTGCTCCAGGGGGGTGCGGCTGGCATCTTCTGCCCCCACCGAGACCCACAGCCCTTGCTCCAAGGCCATCTCCACGCATTGGCGCAACTGTCGCAGCAGCCGAGGGCGATCCCCTTGGAACTTGGCAGCGATTTGCCGATCCGAGACCGGCACGGAGATGTGGATCCGCTTGAGGCCGCAACGAATAGAGGCGAGGATATCGCTGGGCACAGCCCGGTTCCACCCCAGCAGGTGGGCCCGCAGCCCCAGGCTGAGCATGGCGCGAATGGCTTCCGTTTCCACGGCGCCCATGGCCGGGATCCCCACCTCGATCTCGGGCACGCCAATGGCATCCAAGAGGGCAGCAATGGAGATTTTCTCGGGGATTTGGAAGGCTACCCCTGCCGCTTGCTCCCCATCGCGCAGGGTGGTGTCGTTGATGGTGATAGAGGAATTCATGGGATCCATCCTCCAAGACCTACGGCCCGCCTAGGCAATCGGTAACCGTCGATGGTGCTCCGCACCGCTGGCGCGACCCCGGTTGCGTCAGGGCAATCATGTCCAGGGTAGAAAGCTCAACCAAGTTGCCGCAGAATTCATCAGATTCCTGTAAGGCTTGGCTGTTCCTCTTAGCGGGGTGGAGTCTTTGGAGCAAGGGATCCTTGACAAAGTCCGACAAAGTCCGGCCTTTGGGATCCCGCTGCTCTGGCCATCAACGAATTAAGTCGAAGGAGATGTCGGTTTTGCCGGGGATGATGCTGCGCCGATCTGCCTCATCCAGAATGGTGTTGACAATCCAGTTAAGGAGGTTGAGCGCCCCCACATAGCCATAGGTGGGATAGCGATGCAGATGGTGGCGGTCGAAGATGGGGTAGCCGATGCGCACCAAAGGCGTGCCCGTATCCCGCCATAGGTATTTGCCGTAGGAATTGCCGATCAGCAGATCCACCGGCTCGGTGAACATCAGAGAGCGCAGATGCCAGAGATCCTTGCCCCCCCAGACGGTTGCCCCCTGTCCATAGGGACTGGAGGCCAGCAGTGCCCGCGCCTCGGCTTCGAACTCCTCGTTGCTGTTGGTCACCACCACATGGATCGGCTCGGCCCCCAGCTCCAGCAATACGCTCAGCAAGCCCATCACCAGATCCGGATCCCCGTACAGGGCTACCCGCTTGCCGTGGATCCACGCTTGGGAGTCCGTGAAAGCATCCACCGCCCGGCCCCGTTCGATCTCCAGCTCGGGGGGAATGGGCTTGCCGGTTAGCTGAGATAGCTGCATCAAAAACTCATCCGTGCCCCGAATGCCCACTGGCCGCGCCGTCAGGGTGGGCCGACCCGAGGCCTCTGCTAGAAACTCCAGGGTCTTGGGTGTGGTGTAGCGCTGGAAGGAAAAAGTGGCCTCGGCGTTCAAGCATTGGGCGGCCACCTCCAGAGGGGTTCCGCCGGGATACATGTGGAAAGTGCCGTCGTTGGGCGAATCCAAATAGTCGGAGTTGTCCGCCAGCAAAGTCAGCGGGATCCCGAATAAGCCGAAGATGCGCTTGATCTCCCGCAAGTTGCCCACGTAGGTATCGAAGCCAGGGATGACGTTGATGTGGCCATTGCTGCCTGTGCGGCCCACCGGCTCGGTGAGGGTGCTGAGAATGGCCTTGAGCATGTTGTCGTAGCCGGTGATGTGGGATCCCACAAAGCTTGGCGTGTGGGCATAGGGCACCGGGAAGTTGTGGGGAATAACTCCCTCATTTCTGGCCGTGGTGATGAAGGCTCCCAGGTCATCCCCGATCACCTCCGCCATGCAGGTGGTGCACACGGCGATCATCTTGGGCTTGTAGAGGGCGTAGGCATTTTCCAGTCCCTCGATTAGGTTTTTGAGGCCGCCAAACACCGCCGCATCTTCCGTCATCGAGGTGGAGACCGCCGAAAAGGGCTCCTTAAAGTGGCGGGTGAGATGGGTGCGAAAATAGGCCACACACCCCTGGGATCCATGGACAAAGGGCAGAGTTCCCTCAAAGCCGACAGCGGCGAAGATGGCCCCTAAGGGCTGGCAAGCCTTGGCAGGGTTTATCGTCAAAGCTTCCCGCTGAAAGTTTTTCTCCCGGTATTCCCAAGATTTTGTCCATTCGGCCACCCGGGCCACTTCTTCCGGGGAAGGGAGATCTTCAAAGGTTTGCTTGCACTGCAGAAGCGCCTGATATTCCGGATCTTGAAACAGGCGGGCGTGATCTTTGATGTCTTGGATATCTTGCGGCATGGTCGGTCTCCTAATGAGGGGCAGGGGAAGGAAGGGCCGTTCGCGTTTGGGATCCCGGCGGCAAGCTAGGATTTCCAGGGGGCTTTGACCAGATCCCAGGTGGGGCTATTCAAAGCCAAATCCATATCGCGAGCGAACACGGCAAAGCCGTCGTAGCCGTGGTAGGGGCCGGAGTAGTCCCAAGAGTGCATCTGGCGGAAGGGCAAAGCCATCTTTTGAAAGACGTACTTCTCCTTGATGCCGGAGGCGATGAGATCTGGCTTCAACCTCTTGGCAAATTCTTCAAACTCGTAGCCGGACACGTCATCGTAGATGAGGGTGCCATCGTCGATGTACTGGGTGGTGCGCTTGTAGTCGTCGCCGTGGCCGAATTCGTAGCCGGTGGCAATCACCTCCATGCCCAGCTCCCGGAAGGCCGGGATGACGTGGCGGGGCCGCAGTCCGCCCACCATCAGCATCACCCGCTTGCCCTCCAGGCGGGGACGGTACTTGGCAATGATGGCCTCGCTCTGGGGCTTGTACTTGGCGATCACCTGCTCTGCCTTGGCCTGGATGGTCTCGTCAAACCGCTGGGCGATGGCCCGCAGGGATTTGGCAATTTGGGTGGGGCCAAAGAAGTTGAACTCCAGCCAGGGGATCCCGTAGGCTTCCTCCATGTGGCGGCAGATGTAGTTCATGGAGCGGTAGCAGTGGATGAGATTCAGCTTCACCCGAGGGGCAAGCAGCATCTCGTTCCAGGTGCCATCGCCGGAAAACTGGGTCACTACCCGCAGGCCCATCTCCTCCAGCAAAATCCGGGAAGACCAAGCGTCGCCGCCGATGTTGTAGTCCCCAATCAGGGCCACATCATAAGGGCCGGGCTCAAAGTTGAGGGATCCCTCCTTCGCTTTCTTGTCAGCAATGGGCAAAACCCAGTCCCGCACCGTATCGTTGGCGATGTGGTGGCCCAGGGACTGGGAGACCCCCCGAAAGCCTTCGCAGCGCACCGGTACCACCGGCTTGCCAATTTCTTTGGAAACTCTCTTGGCCACTGCCTCGATGTCATCCCCGATCAAGCCGACGGGGCATTCGGACTGGATGGTAATGCCTTTGGCCAAGGGGAAGAGTTCGCTGGCTTCCACCAAGAGTTTGGCCAGTTTTTTGTCCCCCCCGAACACCACATCTCGCTCCTGAAAATCGGAGGTGAACTGCATGGTAACGAAGGTATCTACCCCGGTTGTGCCGACGTAGTAATTGCGCCTTCCCGACCAGGAGTAGTAGCCGCAGCCCACGGGGCCATGGCTGAGGTGGATCATGTCTTTGACCGGCCCCCACACCACCCCCTTGGAACCGGCATAGGCACAGCCGCGAGTGGTCATGACGCCGGGGATCGACTTGATGTTGGACTTTACTCCGCAATCCGTTTTGCCCTTGTCGTAGACGTTGAGGTGTTTGGCTCGCTTTTGCTTGGCCTTTTCCGGATAGGTTTCCAGAACTTCTGCAATAACTTTTCGGTTTTCCTCTTTGAGGGCGCTTTTTGGAGTAGTCATGGGAAGAGCCTCATCTACTGGATTTTTTTGAGAAAGAAACTAGGGGGAACCGAGGGCCGAGGGAGGAAGGGATCCACCCCCAGCCCATCTTTAAGTTCACACTGGGGCCAACTCTTTTTCGGTTTTGCCGATGAGGTGGGCGATTTTCTGGTCGTCGTCCAAAACGCCGAACTCTATCAACAACTGCTCCAGCTCATCCATAGAGATGGGGGTGGGGATCCTCAGATCCGTGTTGTTGATGATCTTTTTGGCCAAGGCCCGATACTCGTCAGCTTGGTTGCAGTCGGGGGAGTACTCGATCACCGTCATGCGGCGCAATTCTGCGTGCTGAACCACATTGTCGCGGGGGATGAAATGCAGCATCTTGGTGTTCAGCTTTTCGGCCAGAGCCTCGATCAGCTCGATCTCGCGATCCACTTTGCGGCTGTTGCAGATCAAGCCACCCAAGCGCACGCCGCCAGAGTAGGCGTATTTCAGCACGCCGCGGGCGATGTTGTTGGCCGCATACATGGCCATCATTTCGCCGGAGCAAACAATGTAGATCTCTTGGGCCTTGCCCTCCCGAATGGGCATGGCAAAACCGCCGCAGACCACGTCCCCCAGCACGTCGTAGCAGACAAAGTCCAGATCCTCGTAGGCACCGTTTTCTTCCAAGAAATTGATGGCGGTGATGATGCCTCGTCCGGCACAGCCAACACCAGGCTCGGGGCCACCGGATTCCACGCAGCGCACCCCTCGGTAGCCGGTGAGCACCACTTCTTCCAGCTCCACGTCTTCTACGGATCCCCGCTCAGCCGCCAGGTGAAGGACGGTGGTCTGGGCTTTGCAGTGCAACATGAGGCGGGTGGAATCGGCCTTCGGGTCGCAGCCGACGATCATGATCCGCTGTCCCAATTCGGCCATACCGGCAACGGTATTCTGACAGGTGGTGGATTTGCCGATACCGCCTTTGCCGTAGAATGCAATTTGTCTCATGGTTCAGTTCTCCTAATGAAGACTTGAGGAAAAACTTGAGGGCGACTTAAGGGTTAGAAATCTCTTGCCAATGGGCGCAACTGGTCGCATTAGCGAGACGGGATCCTTACTGCAAAGGATTTCAGCTCGCGGGAAGGCAGCCTTGGATCCCTTGGAATCCAAAAGCAAACCGGTTGAACGGTGGGGCCCTCCCGAATTGATGCAGGAGATGGGGGAAGCGACGGGGAGTAACAGTGGGGCAGATCATAGGGCTCTCAGGCTTATCGAGAATGGGGAACTAGAGGGCATGCACGGTTAAGGTGGGCCACACCTGTTCTTGCAGGCGGGTTTCGATGAGCAACCGCAGGGTGTTTTGCTGGCTGGGGCAGGTGGTGCAGGATCCCTTGAGGCGCACCCACACCTGATCCCCTTCCAGGTCGTAAAGCTCCACATCGCCGCCATCGGCCAACAGCAGCGGGCGAACTTCCTCCTCCAGGACGGCCTGAATGCGGGCGATCTTTTGCAAGGTGGTGAGGGGAGAGGGAGCAGCGGGAGAGGGCTCTGTCTGGTTTTGGGAGTTCCCTTTTGAATTTCTTGAATCTTCTGAAGGGATCGTGTCGGTCTCGGCCAGAACAGCGGCAATCAGGTCTTCAATCTGGGCCAGGCAGGAACCACAGCCACCACCCGCTTTGCTGTAGGCTGTTACTTCCTCAGCGGAGGTGAGGTGGTTTTCCCGGATCAAGCGGCGGATCTTTTGCTCGCTGACGCCAAAGCAGGAGCAGACCAAAGCGCTGTCATCATCCGTGTGGTCAGGCAGAGGAAGGCCGCGATAGCTGTAGATGGCTGCCTCCAGAGCCTCTTGCCCCATCACCGAGCAGTGCATCTTGGCGGGGGGCAGGCCGCCTAGGTAGTCAGCGATTTGGCGGTTGTCGATCCGCAGGGCTTCATCCAGAGTGAGGCCGGTGATCAGCTCCGTCAGGGCCGAGGAAGAGGCAATGGCGCTGGTGCAGCCGAAGGTTTGGAAGCTGGCAGCTAAAATCCGCTCGCTAGCCTCGTCCACCTTTAAGTAGAGCCGCAGGGCATCGCCACAGGTGATGCTGCCCACTTCTCCCACCACCACCCGAACACCAGGCTCGGAGCTGGGATCCATTGCCCCTTGGTTTTTGGGGTGGTAGAAGAGTTCCAAAACTTTTTCGCTGTAGTCCCACATGGCTGGATCCTGAGTTGAGGATGCTAACGGTCGAGCGAAGATGAGTTTGAGCCGGGCGGTCAGCGGTGAGCCAGTTCCCGCTCCTGCTGTTGCAGCCAGTCTTCCGCCTCGTGGCTGAAGGGGGAGATGGCCCGCAAATGCTCGATGATCCCCGGCAAAACCTCCAGCACCCGCTCCACCTCTGCCGGCTGGGTAAAGCGGGAGAGGCTGAAGCGGATCGAGCCGTGCAAAACGGTGTAGGGCAGGCCCATGGCCCGCAGCACATGGGAGGGTTCCAGGGATCCCGAGGTGCAGGCGGAGCCGGAGGAGGCGCAGATGCCGTATTTGTTCAGCCAGAAGAGGATCGCCTCCCCTTCCACGAACTTGAAGCCCAGGTTGGTGGTGTTGGGCAGCCGCCGGGTGGGGTGGCCGTTAACCTGGATATCCGGGATCCGCTGCAGCAAGCCCTGCTCCAGGCGATCCCGCAGCAGCCGCTCATGGGGATCCCCGAGGTGGGCTTGGGCCAGCTCAGCCGCTTTGCCCAGGGCGATGATGCCCGGCACATTTTCCGTCCCGGCGCGGCGGCCTCGCTCCTGATGCCCTCCCAGCAGCAACGGACGGAAGCGCAAGCCCCGCCGCACATAGAGAGCGCCGATCCCCTTGGGGGCATGCAGCTTGTGCCCGGAAAGGGTGAGGAGATCCACCGGCAGGCGCTGCAGATCGAGGGGGATTTTGCCCACCGCCTGCACTGCGTCCACATGGACAACAGCCCCATAGCTGCGAGCCAGGGATCCCACCGCCTCGATGGGGAAAAGCACGCCCGTCTCGTTGTTGGCGGCCATGCAGCTCACCAGGGCAGTATCGCCGGTCAGGGCTGCTTCCAACTCCAGCAAGTCCAGGCAGCCTTGCTCATCCACCGAGAGGTAGGTGACGCGGTAGCCTTGTTTTTCCAGGTGCTTGCAGACGTTGAGCACCGAGGCGTGCTCTACCTGCGTGGTGATGATGTGGCGCTTCTGGGGTTGGGCTGCCAAGGCTGCATAAATGGCCGTGGTGTTGCCTTCGGTGCCGCCACTGGTGAAGACGATCTCCGTCGGGTCGGCTCCCAGAAGGGCTGCCACCTGTTCGCGGGCTTGGTTGAGGGCACGCCCCACCTGGCCGCCAAAACTGTGCATCGAGGAGGGGTTACCGTAGAAGGTCTGCAAATAGGGCAGCATCGCCTCCAGAACCAGGGGATCCACAGCGGTGGTGGCGTTGTTGTCCAGGTAGATCACAGGGTTCATACAGGCTCCGAATCGATACAAGGTAGGGGTTGGGCAACGTTAAACGGCTTGCGGAGCGTGGGAATGGCACTGCTTTGGGCAAATGCGGGCGCAAGCCTGACAGCCGATGCAGAGGGCGGCATTGAGGATGGTCATCACTTTGCGCTCACTTTCTTCTTCCTCTTCGTTGTCGACAAACTCGCCGTCTTCGTTGAGGGCTCTGAGGGCAAACACACCCCGGCCACAGACTTTGAGGCAACGGCTACAGCCGAGGCAGCGGCTGATATCCAGGCTTTCGATAAACTGTGGGATCCAGGGCAGTCCGCCTTTGGTGAGAGCAGTTACAGTAGCCATGGCCAAGCTCCAAAGCGAGATTTTTAGGATCGGGGAGATTTGCTGTCCAAGGTCTGGTTGACCAACCAGGTGCGGTAAAACTTGAGGGCCACCGTTTCGATGAGGTCGTAGTCTTCCACCACTTCGATGCCGGCCTCGCGAATACGCTTCATGGGGCAATCGCCGATCTTGGAGACCAGCACGGCTCGGCAATCCCTGATGAGATCCAGGATTTGCTCTAGGTTGTTGTCCTCCCCGGATCCCCCGTGGCAGTACTGCGGGATCTTGCGGTGGCCGACAAACTGCGCCCCACGGGCGTTGACCTCGTAGATCAAAAACTCCCGCGCATGGCCGAAGTGGCGATTGACCAAGCCACCGCCTTTGCTGGCCACGGCCACCAGGATGGAGGGGCTGTCGGGAGGCAGGTCGGCTGTCCAGTGGGTCGGGGCTGCCTGCTGCTGAGCTTGCAGTTGGGCAATGCTTGCCTGGACCTGGCGGCGTTTTTCGGGGTCGTACTCGGGGGTCATCTGCATAAAGCGCTCCTTGGTGAACTCTTGGCTGCGGTCTTCCCCCAGAAGGCCCACCGCGTCCGCCCGACACTGGCGACAGTGGCGCATCATCCGCATGTTGCCGGAGCACCGATCTTGCAGGGCTTTCAACTCCTGAGGGGTGGGGCCCCGCTGGCCGATGAGGCCGAAGTAAGTGCCGTGTTCGGGCGCCGAGATCAGGGGCATGATGTTGTGCAAGAAAGCCCCTTTCTCCTGAATCACCCGGTTCACTTCCAGCAGGTGGGTGTCGTTGATGCCGGGAATCAGGACGGAGTTGACTTTGCAGAGGATGTCTGCCTCCCGCAACAGATCCAGGCTTTCCATCTGCCGCTCGTGCAGGATGCGGGCTGCCTCCACCCCCCGAATGCGCTTGCGCCGCCAGCGGATCCAGGGGTAGATCTTGGCTCCGATCTCTGGATCCACCATGTTGATGGTCAGGGTGACGTGGTCGATGTTCAGCCGTTTGATCTCGTCGATGTAGTCCGGCAACATCAGGCCGTTGGTGGAAAGGCAAAGCTTGAGATCCGGAGCTTTCTCGGCAATGCGGGCAAAGGTTTCGAAGGTTTGCTTGGGGTTGGCCAAGGGATCCCCAGGCCCAGCAATGCCCACCACCGTCAGTTGCGGGATCTTGCCGGCAATCACCAGCACTTTGTGGGCGGCTTCCGCCGGGGTAAGCAGCTCGCTGACCACACCGGGCCGGCTCTCGTTGGCACAGTCGAACTTGCGGTTGCAGTAGTTGCACTGGATGTTGCAGGCGGGGGCTACCGCCACGTGCATGCGGGCGTAGTGATGGTGAGCCGCTTCGCTGTAGCAGGGATGGGTGGCGATGCGTTGCTGCAGATGAGGGGGGAGAGCCTGGCGGGGGCTGCTGCTGCAAGCGCAGGCCGATGGGAAGGGGGATCCCTGGCGGGGCGGAGTTGAAAGGGGCGGCATAGTGGGGTCAACCAGGGGATAGAACGTTACTGGCGGTTATATCAACCGCCCTCTGCCCGCTCCGTTGCACTCAGCCCGGTAGAACTGATCGAGTTTATTGGCTTTGTACTCAAGACCTGCAAAGCCTGATGGCAGGCCAAATCCAAATTTTTTTAGGGGTCAAGGGTCTGGTTTTTCAAGGCCGGGGATGCCGTATTTTGACCCAAAGGGGCGGGGGATCCGGCTGTGGGGAGGATCCCCGGAATCCCTGATTCGACAAGGGCTTGGGGCAATGCTTAAGAAATACTAAAAATCTGCTCAGATGCACTCAAACGCCGCAGCCTCGGCTGCGTTTTGCATCAATTGCTACGATTTAATATCGTATCAGCCCAAAAGTGTATTGAAAATAGCCGTTTGAGTTTGAGGAAAGATCCCCCTGGGGCAAAGTCCTCGCCAAGGAAGTGAAGACTATTGCGGCGGCAGGCCGTCGGACTTTCTTGTTGTGACAGGGGGGATGTACTCGCTCAAATACCCATACCCTTCCCCAAAAATACCGGATCCCTGCGGGCAAAAGACTCAACCCCCTGCCCTCAGAAAAACTTTTTTTGCCCTCTGGGCCAAGCTTCCAGGGTTTGAGTACATCGGCAATAACTCAATCAATCCTGATCGCCCGCTGCCAAGCCTGAGCCACCGCAGCCGCTTGCTATAAGCGGGGGAACAGAAACCCAACGGTTCTGCCCCTCTGTTGAGACTCGCCCCCTGCTTCCCAACCGGTGAGCTTATGTCCCCCCTTGTTTCTCCCCCACCGAAAACGGCTGAAGTGCTGCAGGTGCCCCGTTGCGATCGCTGGCGGATTCTCTACCGTCTGCAGGAGCTGGATTTGACCTGTGGCTGTACCCCGACCGGCCAACTGTGGGTGATGATTCGCACCCCCACCGAAGCCCTCCTCGTCCACAGTGTGCTCCGCCTTTTCACCCTCAACCGCTCTGGCTGGCTGAGTTGGTTGGATCGCTGCTGGTCTCTCCAGACCTGGGATCCCCCTGAGAGATCTGCAGGAGGGGATGACCACCCCTGAACCTCTGCCGTTTGCCTCCTTGCTTCTCCTGTTCACCTCGTTTTGGTAGCGCCAATGAGCACTCCATCCCCCTCGACTCACTCCTTCCAACAAGTCCGAGACAACCCCGTTCATCTGGGACGTGAGATCACGGTTCCCATCTGCGAGGGCCTCAACCTAGTTTGGGCCAGTCTTCAGGGGCTGTATTTGCAGTATCTGAAGCACCATCTGGTTGTGGAAGGAGCAGAGTTCTACTCAATTCATCAATTTTTCAACGAAAGTCTACAGGAAGTTCAGAACCACGCCCATGAGGTGGGGGAGCGCCTGAACGGCCTGGGTGGGATCCCGGCCTCCAGCTTTGCCAAGCTGGCGGAGCTGTGCTGCTTCAGCCCAGAAGGGGACGATGCATTGGCCGTGCGGCCCATGCTGGAAGCGGATTTGCGGGCCGAGCAAAGCCTGATCGATCTGCTGCGTCGCCAGGCGGCTCTGGCGGAAAGTGTTGGGGATCGCGCCACCCGTCACCTCTACGAGCAGATTTTGCTGCGGACGGAAGAACGGGCCTTTCACCTGGCCCACTTTCTGGCTGCCGACAGCTTGGTTTTGGGCTTGTCCCCATCCTAGCTTGCCCATCTACGCCCACCCCTCGTTTTGGGAGACTCTGCCATGCTTACCCCCGATCGGGCGCCGCTGCTGCAGTTTTTGCAAGTTGAGCTTGGGATCCCGGAATCCGCCCTCACCTTCGCCCTGAAACGGCATGGGTGTGAACAGGGCCCTTTGCCCATGATTCTTTGGCATTACGGGCTGATTTCCTTGGAGCAACTGGAGCAGATTTTTGAATGGTGTGCTCCCCCTCCTCTTGTTACCAATTCTACCCATTCGGAGGTTTAAGCCATGACTTATCCCTACCCTTCTCTTCCCTTTCCCAGAGTCGGCAACCCTTTGGGATGGCTCGGCCTGGTTTTGAACTCAATTTTCAGATCCGCCCTGAAGTGGCCGCGCCGCTGGCTCAACAGCATTGAAATTCGGGGATCCCGGCAGGCGCGTTGGATTTGTCGTTTGATCCCGGCTTCCTGTCCCTTTGAGCGGGATATCCGACTGGGATCCCGCACCGTCCACATTCCGGCCCTCTGTCGCATCAACCCCCTCTACGAGGAGATCATCGCCCTGCGGCTACGGGCGGCGGCTTATCTGGCCGAAGCTGCGGCTCAACCCCAGCCCCCCTCTTCTCAGGAGATCCCATCATGCCCTTGATCAGCCGGACTAAAGTGGCGGAGCTGCTCAACGAGACCGCCTGCGAGCACAACCACAAGAAAGACGGCAAAGGCAAAAACAAAGTCTGTGCCGAGCAAGCCAAGCCAGGAGGAGCGCAGGGAGGCTGTGCCTTTGACGGGGCTTCGATTGCCCTGGTGCCGATCGCCGATGCCGCCCATCTAGTACATGGGCCAATCGCCTGCAGCGGCAACTCTTGGGGGACGCGGGGCAGCCTCTCTTCTGGCCCCCAGCTTTATCGGGTGGGCTTCACCACCGATCTGAGCGAGAACGAGATCATCTTCGGGGGGGAGGAAAAGCTGTTCCAGGCCATCCTTGACTTGCAGGCCAAATACCAGCCTGCCGCCATTTTTGTCTATCTCACTTGTGTAACTGCCCTCATTGGCGACGATGTGGAGGCCGTGTGTCAGCGGGCCAGCCGCCAGCTTGGGATCCCGGTCATTCCGGTGAATGCGCCCGGCTTTGTGGGCAGCAAAAACCTAGGCAACCGTCTGGCCGGAGAAGCGCTGCTGGACTATGTTATCGGCACCGCCTCCCCGGAGTACACCACTCCCCGCGACATTAACCTCATCGGCGAGTACAACATTGCCGGCGAGCTGTGGGATGTCTTGCCTCTGTTTGACGAGCTGGGGATCCGCATCTTGGCCAAGATCACCGGCGATGGCCGCTACCACGAGATCTGTACCGCCCACCGGGCCAAGCTGAACGTTCTCATCTGCGCTAAAGCCTTGCTCAATGTGGGCCGCAAGATGCAGGAGCGCTACGGGATCCCCTACATCGAGGCTTCCTTTTACGGGCTGCAGGAGATGAACCACTGCCTAAGGGCCATTGCCCAAGGGCTGAAGGATCCGCAACTGCAGGAGCGTACCGAGGCCCTCATCGAGCGAGAAACTCGCGCCGCTGAGGCGGCTTTGGCCCCCTACCGGCAGCGGCTGGCGGGCAAACGAGTTGTCCTTTATACCGGCGGCGTGAAAAGTTGGTCGATCATCTCTGCTGCCCGAGATCTGGGGATGCAGGTAACGGCCACCAGCACCCGCAAAAGCACCGAAGAAGACAAAGCCCGCATCCGCGAGCTGCTCGGCCAGGATGGCATTCTCTTGGACAAGGGCAGCCCTCAAGAGCTGCTCAAGGTGGTGGAGCGCACGAAAGCGGACTTGCTCATCGCCGGCGGACGCAACCAGTACACCGCCCTCAAGGCCCGCATCCCCTTTCTGGACATCAACCAGGAGCGGCACCACGCTTATGCCGGCTATCGCGGCCTGGTGAACTTGGCGCGGGAGATCGATGCCGCCCTCCACAGTCCCATTTGGGAGCAGTTGCGACGGCCTGCCCCCTGGGAGACTCCAGCCGAAGAGGAGGTGGGATGATGGCCCAGCTCATCCAAGAACGCAAGCCTCTCAGCGTCAACCCCCTCAAACTCAGCGCTCCGCTGGGAGCGGCCCTGGCCTTTCTGGGGATCAAGGGCTGTCTGCCGCTCTTCCACGGTTCCCAAGGCTGTACGGCCTTTGCCAAAGCGCTGCTGGTACGTCATTTCCGCGAGGCCATTCCCATGTCCACCACTGCCATGTCCGAAGTGGACACCATCTTGGGGGGGGAGGAGAATGTCGAAGCTGCCATCCTCACCTTGGTGGAGAAGGCCCAGCCGGAGCTGATTGGTCTTCTGACCACCGGCCTCACGGAAACCCGCGGGGACGATATGCCGCGCATCCTGCGGGAGCTGCGCCGGCGCCAGCCGCAATTGCAGGATCTGCCCATCGTCTTGGCCTCTACGCCTGACTTTAAAGGATCCCTGCAGGACGGCTATGCCATCGCTGTCCACAGCTTGGTCAGCACCTTGCCAGAGCCGCCGTCGGGATCCGTCCACCCTGCTCAGGTAACGGTGCTGTGCGGGCCTGCCCTCACCCCCGCCGATGCCCAGGAGATCAAGGAAATGGTGGAAGCTTTTGGCCTGGAGCCAATCTTGGTGCCGGATCTCTCAGGCTCCCTAGATGGCCACTTGGGCACTGGCTTTAGGGCAACCCCGGACGGCGGCACCAGCCTCGAGCAACTGCGGCAGCTGGGGCGATCCGGCCTCACCTTGGCCATTGGGGAGAGCATGCGCCCTGTCGCCCAGCTCCTGGCCCAGCGTTTCGGCACCCCCTATCGGGCTTTTCCCCACCTAACCGGCCTCAAGGCTGTGGATCCCTTTTTGGCAACCTTGGCCGACTACAGCCAACAGCCGGTGCCCCTGCGCTACCGCCGCCAGCGCAGCCAAGTCCAGGATGCCCTCCTGGACTGCCACTTTTTCTTCGGCAACCAGCGGATTGCCCTGGCCCTGGAAGCCGATCTGCTCTGGGGGTGGGTGGACTGGCTGCTGGATATGGGCTGCCAGATCCAAGCGGCCATCAGCCCCACACCGGATCCCCACTTGAGCACCCTTCCCATTGAGGCGGTGCGGGTGGGGGATCTGGGGGATCTGGAGGAGCTGGCACCCGGGGCCGACCTGCTGGTGGGCAACTCCCACGCGGCGCGCCTAGGCAAGCGGCTGGGGATCCCGGTGCATCGAATGGGGATCCCTATCTTCGACCGGCTGGGGGCCAACCACATCTGTCAGGTGGGCTATCGCGGCACCCTATCCCAACTGTTTGCCGTCGGCAACCTGCTGATGGAGCAGGAGGAAGCCCGTCACCCCAGCCCACCCCAGGTTTCTAGGCAGGGATTCTAAGGGATCCAGAGCTTCGAAGGGCAGCCCAAGTGCCCCTAGCTCCCCCAAACCCTCAAGTTCACGTTTCTAAGGAGAACCCTCATGCAAGTGGCCTTTACAACCCGCGACGGCAAGCACGTCAACGCCCACTTTGGTTGGGCCAACCAGATCGACATCTACGAAGTCACCCCCGAAGGCTACCGCTTCTGCAAAACCCTTACCTTTGGGGGCAACTTGGAGGCAGACGGCAACGAGGACAAGCTGGTGCCCAAGCTGCAGGCTTTGGCCGATGTCACCCTCATCTACGTGGCTGCCATTGGCAGCAGTGCCGCCGCCCGCCTGATCAACCGCCGCATCACCCCCATCAAAGTGCAGTCGGAAGAAGAATCCATCGAGAGCTTGTTGCAGCGCCTGGTAACCACCCTGCACAATCCTCCCCCCTGGCTGCGCAAAGTGCTCTTGGCCGAGCGCGTCAGCAGACCGGAGTCCTCAACTCCAGTTGTGGAGGCTCAGCCATGACCGTCACCCCTCTCTCTCCCTCGACCAGCCCCATCCTGCAGGAGATCGTTCGCCAGATGCGGGCGGCGGATCCCTACGGCACCTACCGCACCTGGAGGGATGAGTTGCTGCTCAAGCCCTTTGTCGTCACCAAAGCCCAAAAACGCCAGATATCCCTCGAAGGGGAGGTGGATCCCGGGGTGCGGAGCCGCATTCTCATCTACTACCGCGCCATTGCCGCCCTGATTGAAAAGGAAACGGGCCTCCTAGCTCAGGTGGTGCTGGATCTCAACAGCGAAGGCTTTGGTTGGGTGCTGGTCTTCTCAGGGCGGTTGTTGTTGGTGGTCAACACCCTGCGAGACGCCCATCGCTTCGGTTTCGAGTCTCTCGAACAGCTCACTGAAAAAGCTACTGCCCTTATCGACAAAGGGATCCAACTGGCCCGAACCTACCCCGAGGTGGGCCGACTGTAGCCGCTTGTCTCCGTCCCGGCAGCCATTTTTTCTTCTTTTTCTTCAGCAATTAGGAGTGCCTTGCCCATGTTGAATGAGAGTGACGTTGAGAATGTTGTGAACGGCCTGGATTTCGAGCCCTTCGAACACCTGTCTGCCGACCAGCTCCGCACCGAGATCAAACGACTAAACAGCAAAGCAGGCCAACTGAAAATGGATCTGCACGATCTGGCCGAGGGGCTACCCGACGGGTTCGAGCGACTCCCCGACTTGGCAGCCCGCACCTATGCCCTGTTTGCCCGGCTGCACACCCTCAGACAACGCTTGAAAACCCTGGAGACCTGCCGATGAGTTGGAACCACAACCGCCGTTGGAAAGACTTCCAAGCCCTAGTCAATGCCGAGGATTATTTCGCTTTTTTCGAGCTCCCCTACGATCCGCGGGTGGTCAACGTGAATCGCCTGCATATCTTACGCAAATTCGCTCAGTATCTAGGCCCTCTGGAGTGTTTCCAGGGCAGCGAAGAAGAGCGATTGGAGCAAGCTCGGCAAGCGCTGGAAAAAGCGTATCAAACCTTTCTCACTTCTACCCCGCAGCAGGAGAAGCTCTTCCGAGTCTTTCAAGACTATGGTTGTCCGGATCCCGTTGGCGGCTGTGCCGGCTGCAGCTCTTCGGGAGAGCGGGGCGAATGCAGCCCTGGGATCCCTGCCTAAGCTCCCTTGTTTACCCCTCGTCAGCTCTCTGGAGATCTCATCATGGCTACCTACACAGTTCACTTGGTTAACCCAAAACGACGGCTCGACACCTATATCTCAGTAGATGAAGATTCGACCATCCTAGAAGCGGCTGAGGATCAAGATGTGGATTTGCCCTCTTCCTGCCGCTCCGGTAGTTGTTCCTCTTGCGTGGCCAAAGTGGTAGAAGGAGAAGTCGATCAATCAGAGCAAACCTTTCTGGATGAGGAGCAAATAGCCAAAGGATTTGTGCTGCTCTGTGTGGCCAGACCTCGCTCCAGTTGTACAATTCGTACCCACCAGGAAGCTTACTTGGTTTGATAGACCGCCGCTCTCCAGCTGCTTGCCGCTAGGCTTAAGCAGCCTTTTTTCTATTTTTTTCTAGAATTAGGGATCCCTATATGTTGGCACCGCCCACCGTCCCTAAGATCTCAATAACCATATCTCCTCTCCAACTCATGAAGGTTGGAGAAGAAGGTCGCATCTACCAACTGCGCGGATCCGAAGCTGCTTGCGCCCAATTGCAGCAAATGGGTCTCACTCCAGGTACCTATCTCCAGGTTATCCAACGTCACCCTGAGTGGATCCTACTCCTACCCAGTGGCCAACTTTCCCTTCCTGCTCATTTAGCTAAACCCATCTGGGTTTACATGGATCCCCGTTGCGCCTTGATGTCTACCCAAGAACCGAATAAGAAAACAATCTTAAATTTGCCAAGAGCCTTCTAAAATGTAGTCTATTTACCCAATTTTTAACCTGTAATGAGGGACACTCAAAGTAAGGGAAGCTCATCTCTTCATAACCTATCTTGATTTGGGAGCAAAGCCATGAACACCTGTTTGTTGCACCTGGGCTCCATCCTTAAAGCTGCTGAAGAGCTTAGCCTTGTGGAAAAGCCTTTCCCCAAGTTGCAACACATCCAACTCTGCACAGGACTAAGCCCAGAAGAAATCGTGCGGGCGCTGGAGCTAGAACCCAATCCCTTGGGTTGGCATCTAGAGCCAAGCCACAACCTTGCCGATGAATCGACGTATTGGGTGGGCGGACGACCTTGTGTCGGCTTGGTTATTGAGCGTTTCGCCTGACACTTGTTGCAGTTCGGATCCCTAAAAGGCTCTCAAGGGGGGAGGAGTAGCCTGCAAAGCCATCTCAAAAGTTCACTGCAAACATTAGAAGTTAAGAGAAAACAAAGCTTTCCAGAAGGTTCACCCTAGACCAAATCTCCCTGGCCTGCCGGGGATCTTTTGAGGTATCGTTCAATCCAGTTCACGAATTGAGCTTAGGAAACAGACCTTAAACTAAGGTCTCTCGCCGGGCTGCCACGGCTTTGCGAGGAAGGTCTCCATGGCCGGGTTTAGGGTTGCGCAGATGCGATAGCAGGCGTGAACAAAGGAGAGCTACAGGGAAACGCTATGGAGTTCGAGGGCTATGGCTTATCAAATCTCAGGGGATTGTATCGGTTGCCACGCTTGCGTAGATAGCTGTCCTACGAAAGCTATTGTTGTTCAGGATGGGGAATACTGGATTAATCCTCTGTTGTGCAATGACTGCGAAGGTTTCTTCCCAGAACCTCAGTGCGTTAGCCTGTGTCCCGGTTCTGCCCCGCAGCCTTATGAAGCCATGAAGGGGCGCAACCGCACGGTCACGGCCCGCATTCGCAGCAGTCCACCTCTATTTTTGAACGGCCATAGCCAGGCTTTTGCTTCGTCAATTGTGGTCTGGGAAGCTTGCAATTTCCTATCTCAATTTCAATCTCTCAATCTGCAAAAGCAGGGAGATAACCAGGTTTGCTATCAGAAATCTGTTGGCCACAACCAGGGATCTCTGACCCTAACTCTATGTTTGGACGGGATCCCACAAAGTGCTCCGATCGATGTGCGAACTGCCTGTTTGCATCTTATTTTTGCTGCCTATGCCGCCGGGTTGGATAGCCCCTGGAAGGAATCCTTTGTTTTCACCGACTCACAATTGGAGTCCTATTTGGGCTGGGATAAACGTAAAGATCTGAGCAAGATGACCCGTCTCCACCTGTTCATGACCTGGATAGAGCAGCTCTGTCGGATTCAAGTCTCCATCGATTGGCCGGATCAGGGGCGGGTGAAGGGGTTTTCGGTACCGGCTGGCCCTCTGTGGAGGCTGCTCAAGATGCATCGCCACTTTCAAAAAGATGAGCAGGGCTGCAACCATCTGGTGGGCCTGACTTGGGCGATTCAGCCCGGCGAATGGACACGGTACTTTCTCAATCGACAAGGGTGCCGCCAGGGGCAAGCCTTTTATCAGTACAGCAGCCTGCCCCTATCCCTGCTGCAGGCCGTGATGAGCCATTGGCAACACCATGAAGGAGCCATGCGCCTGCTGCTGTGGCTGTTGTTCAAAGTGAGGATGGGGCGGCAACAGCGTCTGACGGTGCCCACCCTGATGCGAGTGGCCTACGGGGAAGAGCGACTGCAGGAAGCTTATCTCAATCTCCAAGAACGCAAACGGCTGGTGCGCACCTTTGAAAGCGATCTGGAGGTTCTCAACCACTACGGCCTCAAGCCGGAGTTCGATCCCCTCACCTATCCTTCTTCCATTCAACCCCTGTGGGCTCGCCTGGAAGCTGTGCCCGAGGATGCGGACGAGGCATTGAACTTTTGGATTGAAGATGCCAACAACGGTGGCTTGCTGACGGCTGCCGGGCCGCGGGGCAAGTGGGGACTCTTGATGCAGGCTCGCATTCAACGATTTCATCTGCCCTCCGACTGGCATCGTCGAGTAGTTCAAGAAGCCAGATCCCCAACCCGAGAATCGGGATCTCGGCGGCAGCGTAGGGCAAAGTCTGCGCCTGTTGCAACAGACTCGGATCTCCCTGGCCCTCCCGAAAACCCAAAAGACTTCCCCTCAAGCAAAGCTTTGCGTGGAGCGGATATCTCGGCGGCACGCCAGCAAAAGGGAATCAGCCAGCGGGAATTGGCCCAGAGGCTGGGGCGCAGCCAGAGCTGGGTGCGGGATGTAGAGAATGGGCGGCTTCAGATCAGCCTAAACGATCGCCAGCGCCTTATCAAAGCCCTGTATTTGGATCCCAGGCAACAGCAAGTCTAGGCCAGTCACTCAATTTGCTAATCCACCACTAATCCACGGCGATGACCACATCTGAGGCTTTAATGGCAGCATACGCTTCTTTTCCAACTGCTATACCCAACCGTTCGGCAGAGTGCTTAGAAATAATGGCTGTTATTTCTATGCCCGGTGCAACTTCCAGAACAATTTCGGCATTGACCATGCCCACCTGGAAGCTTTTTACAGTTCCTTTAAAAAAGTTGCGAGTGCTGATTTGCATGACTTCTCCTTTGTTGAACAAGCAGAGCAACAGGGGTGTTGACCGAACTGAACAAGAGAGGAGCTTGCCGGATGGTCATTCAACACCGGTTTCAATACTATCAGATGCTTATCGTTGCCTCTGGGGATGAAGGGCTGCCAATAGTCTAGATTATGTATCTTAAAGATACAAACTGCAACCTCTAATGGTCAAAGTACCGAGCGATTGGTGGATTTTCCTGTTCTGAAAGTCGTCACGGGTCAAAGAAGAATGGCTATGAAACGAAGAACTGCAATGTTATTCCTGGGGATCCTGGCCGCTCTGGCTTTGAGGTGGGGGTCGGCTCCCGGCTTGGCGCAATCTCAGCCCATTTTGGTGGGGGCTGCGGTGAGCTTGCAACCGGCTTTAACGGAAATCGACCGGTTGTTCACCGCCCGCTATCCCGACATCAAGGTTGAGTACAACTTCGCCAATTCCGGCTCTCTCCAGCAACAGGTGGAGCAGGGGGCTCCTTTGGACGTGGTATTTTTCGCAGCCGCCTCTTTTATGGACGCCCTTGCCAAGCAAAACCTGCTGGTGGAGGGATCCCGGCGAGATCTTCTCAGCAACCGCATGGCTTTAATTGTGCCTGCCAATGCCAGAACCAAGGTTCAGGATTTTGCCGACTTGGTGGCGGAAGAGATCCGGGTTCTGTCCATTGGGGATCTGCAGGCCATGCCCGCCGGACGCTATGCCCAGGAAATTCTCACCGAGGCGGGGGTGTTTGAGACGCTGCGGCCCAAGATGGTGTTTGCCAGCACGGTGCGGGAAATTTTGACGGCGGTGGAGCAGGGCAATGCTGACGCTGGGATCCTGTTTACCTCGGATGCTCAGCTTTCAAATCGGGTGCGAGTAGTGGCTACGGCGGATCCCATTACGCCAATTATCTACCCGGTGGCATTGGTGCGCGATACTCCCGCCGGACAGTCTTACTTGGAGTTTTTAACCTCAGAAGAAGCAGCAGAGGTGTTTGTGAAGTACGGCTTTATCCGCCTGTAAGGGATCCCTCTGCAATTGCCCAGATGAGCGACTACGACCTGTCTCCGCTGTGGATCTCGTTGCGGATTGCCAGCTTAGCCACAGCTATCACCTTTGGGGTGGGGACGCTGGCAGCTTATGGGATGTTGCACTACCGAGGTCGGTGGCGCTCTCTCCTCGAGGCCATCTTATTGGCGCCGCTGGTGTTGCCGCCCACCATGGTGGGCTTCCTGTTGCTGCTGCTGTTTGGCCGGCGAACCCTTCTGGGACAACTTTTGGCCTCGCTGAACTTGTCGGTCATCTTCACCTGGTATGCCGGGGTGATCACGGCAGCGGTGGTGGCCCTGCCCCTGATGTACCGCACGGCCCTGGGAGCTTTCCAGCAGATCGACCCGACGCTGGTGGCGGCAGCCCGCACGCTGGGGGCAAGTAGGGCCAAGATTTTTACGCGGGTGCTGATCCCACTGGCCTTGCCGGGGATCCTAGCGGGGGTTACCCTCAGTTTTGCTCGCGCTCTGGGGGAGTTTGGCGCCACCTTGATGCTGGCAGGCAACATCCCAGGCCGCACGCAAACCCTGTCCATGGCCATCTTCTTTGCCGTTCAGGCGGGGGATATGCGGGGGGCGGCCATCAGCTCGGCCCTGGTCTTGGGGTTGTCCTTGGGGGTGATGACGGCAGTTAACCTTTGGTTTCAGCGACAGCCTCTGCAGCAGCTTCCCCCTCGCCCCCTGCGGGTTCTGGCCAGAAGGGATCCGGATTTCTCAACTCCGGCCCCTCGCCTCTGGGTAGACATTGACAAGAAGCTGCCCCAATTTGAGCTGCAGGCGCAACTGAGCTGCGACGGGCGACCCCTGGGCTTGCTGGGGGCCTCTGGATCCGGCAAAAGCCTGCTTTTGCGCTGCATTGCCGGAATTGAAACCCCGGATGGGGGGCGCATTTTGCTCAACGAGCGGGCCCTGTTCGACGCCGAACAGGGGATCCGGCTGCCCCCCGCTCAGCGACGGGTGGGGGTGATCTTCCAAAACTACGCTCTGTTTCCCCACCTCACCGTTGCCCAGAACATTGCCTTTGGGATCCCTGCGGGCTTGAGCGAAGCGGAAAAACAAGAGCGGATCCAGGCCCAGCTGCGGTTGGTTAAGCTGAAGGGCTGGGAAAACCGCTATCCCACGGAGCTCTCCGGAGGACAGCAGCAGCGGGTGGCCTTGGCGCGAGCCTTGGCTTCTGAGCCGGAGATCTTGCTGCTGGATGAGCCTTTTTCTGCTTTGGATGCCCACCTGCGCAGCCATCTGGAGCAGGAGATGGGGGAGATCCTAGCCGACTACAAGGGAGTCACGCTTTTGGTAACCCACAACATCGAGGAAGCCTTCCGCCTCTGCGGGGATCTGGCTGTAATGGAGCAGGGGCGAATCATTGCCCAGGGGGACAAGCGTCAGCTATTTGAGGCTCCCCCCTGCCTTAGTGTGGCGCAACTGACGGGTTGCAAAAACATCTCGCGGGCCAAGCTCCTGGGCCCTCAACGGGTGCTGGCCTTGGATTGGGGCTGTGAGCTGCAGGTACAGGGATCCCCAGCGGGAGAATACATCGCCATCCGCGCCCACCACCTCACCTTCCGGCCCGACGGGAAGCTGCCCAACACGTTTCCCGCTTGGCTGGTGAAGTGGAGCGAGACCCCCCACCGGCTGACCCTCTTCTTTAAGCTGGGCAGCCCTCCTGCCCACCGCCAGGACTATCACCTGCAAGCTGAGGTGTGGCGGGAGCGCTGGCGCGAGGTGGAGACTTGGGGATCCCCCTGGTGGCTGCAGTTGGATCCCCGGCATCTGAGGGTGTTTTGAGTCTGGAGCCCAGGAGTCAGGTGGGCTCGCCCAAGCGGTAGCCCCGCGGGGTAATCAGCCGCTCCCCATGGCGAAAGGTCTGGGAGTTGCCGATAAAGACCAGGGTGAGCATGTCCACCTGCTCTGGATCCAGCTCCCCTAGGGTGGTGAGGTGGAGGGTTTCGCCGGGGCGGTAGAGGTTGCGGGCCAAAGCCACGGGGGTATGGGCGGGTCGGGCCTGCAGAAAGATCTGTAGAGCCTTGAAGAAGGGATCCAGCCGCTGCCGCGAGCGGGGGTTGTAGAGGGCCACCACAAAATCGGCAGCTGCAGCCGCCTGCAGGCGTTTTGCAATCACTGGCCAGGGGGTAAGCAGATCCGAGAGGGAAATGGCGCAGAAGTCGTGCATCAGCGGAGCCCCCAGCCGGGCAGCAGCCGCCTGGAAGGCAGAGATCCCCGGCAGCACCTCCAGAGAAGGGCGGATCCCATCCCAGCCAGAGCGGACCAAGCACTCCAGCACCAAGCCCGCCATGCCGTAAATGCCGGCATCCCCCGAAGAAATCACCGCCACCTTCAGCCCCTGCTGCGCCCAAGCAATCGCCCGTTCGGCTCGCTGCAGCTCTTGGGTAATGGGAGAGGCCTCCCAAATTTGGCCGGGGTGCAAAAGGGGGGCCACCAAGTCTAGATAAAGCTGGTAGCCAATCACCACCTCAGCTTGGGCTAAAGCCAGGCGGGCGGCCAAGGTCAATTGAGCGGGATCGCCGGGGCCGGTGCCAATAAGCCACAGATGGCCACTGCGAGGGGAATACTCCTGCGCCGCGCGGGCAATGGCCAGGGTGCAGGCCCCTTCGGTTTCTGACGTGAAGACCTGCTTGGGGCAGAGGAGGGTTGCTCCCCCAAAGGGCTCTACCTTCTCCGCAACACAGGATGGCCTCTCAGGAACCTTGTCACCTCTTCCCCAAGTCTGACAAGTCTGAGCTGCCAAGAGGGCAGCCGCCTCCGCTACCGAGGGAGTGCCCACCGCCTGCCGAACGGCCTCCGAAGGGTGGGGCACTGGGATCCCAGCCAAAGCCTCTGCCGGGAAAAACTCAATGGGCCAGCCGTGGGCCTGAGCCAGCTCCAAAAGACCCGGCTCGTCTTGCTTGAGCTCTAGGGTGGCCAGGCCGGCAATGGCCTCGAACGCCAGCCCCTGGGCCTGCAGCAGGCGGCGCAGGGATCCCTCTAGCCAAGCGCGGGTGGTGCCCCGCTCGCAGCCCACCCCCACCCACAGCACCCGCGGATGCCAGTGCACTGTTGGGATCCCCGTGGGAGGGGAGAGGTATTCCCCAATCCAGATCTGGGCAACGGGATGGGGAGGAGAGGAGGCCACTAGGGGATGATCTGCCGGCCAAGCTTGTCGCCAAAGCCGCGTGCCGCAGGTCTGGTGAACGGCCACCGGCTCTCCCCGCGTCAAGGCGGCTGCCACCCCGTTCCAATCTCCAGCGCCCCGCCGCCAGCCGTAGGGATCCCCCAGCAAATCCAAAGGCGGGATCCCCAGCCCCTCGGAAGCAGAGGTGAGAACCGGCTGGGCTCCCAAGGTAGCGGCCACCTGCCGCGCCAGGGCATCGGCCCCCCCCACATGTCCCCCGCACAGGCTAATAGCCCAGCGACCGGCTTCGTCCACCACCACCACCGCCGGATCCCGCTGCTTGTCCTGCAAGAGGGGGGCAATGAGCCGCACCACCGACCCTGCGGCCAAGATGAAGAGACAGCCCTGCACCTGGGGCCAGGTTTGGGCAACGGCTTCTGCTAGGGAGCCTGGCGCTGTGGGATCCTTGGGATCCCCGTAAGCCTGCCAGGGGGAGGGCAGCCCCTGCGGTTCAGCTTTGCTCCAGCAGATGACCTCCTTGCCTAGGAGGGGGATCAGGGAGTCGGCCAACCAGCGGGCGCGCGGGCTGGGGGCAAACAGAGCAAGCTTCATCGAGCGTGGGCCAAGGCCAGGATTCTCCCCGGATCCTATACTGGACATAGAGCCACCCGCGAAGGGACAAGTGCCGATGGTCATCCCACCTGGACTGATGCTGCCCCTAATCCCCCTGGAGGTTTTGCTCTCCACGAAGGGGCTGATGTTTTTGCTGCTATCGGCCTATGGGGGGGCCATGTGGACATTCTTAAGCGGCGCTCCCCGTGTCCACACCATCATCGTGCCGGACTTGGAGCAGGCCAGAGGGTTTTACGAGAAGGTGTTGAAACTGCCGGAAGCGGAGCTGCCCCTGCAGTACTACTACGGCTACGAGCAAAGCATGGTCGGCTACAGCCTAGGATCCGCTTACTTTCCAGGGGATATTGGCCTCAGTCCCCGCTTCGATGCCAAAGCCCGTCCCACCTCTGGGCCCACCCAATTGGATACCCCCGGACTTTGGTACCAACTCTCCGACAATGTTCAATTGCACGTGATCCCTGGCTCTACAGATCCCTATGCGGGGTCCGGTTCCTACGGCAACGCCTCTAGGCCTAGCTCCTCATCTGCTTCTGCTTACGGGACTGTACCGGCAGCGGGCCGCAGCAGCGGCGTTCGCTATCGCCATGTCAGCTATGAGCGGGAGTCCCTTAAGGCCCTTCTGAAGCGAATCAACAAACAAGGGATCCGCAACAGCATTCGCTCCGAGAAACCCTTTGTCTTTTGGGTGCGGGATCACCAGGGTCAGATCATCGAATTTGCCGAACTGAAAGGCTAGCGGGATCCCCTAAGATTGTTAAAGGAAAGCCAAAAGTCGGCGGTGGGGAGACGCCAACGGATGAAACGGGTGCTGCTGTTGGTGCTGTGTTTGCTGTGGCTCGGGGTGTGGGGCGGCCAGCCGGCCGTGGCTCTGTCGCGGGCCAAAGACAATCCGGTGGTGAGCGTGCAATCCCCAGCCAAGGACTTCATCACCACCGAGTCGGGATTGCAATACTACGACATCACTCAAGGCAGTGGGCCTTCGCCTCAGCCGGGGCAAACGGTGGTGGTGAACTACGTGGGCAAACTACAGGATGGCACCATCTTCGATAGCTCCTACAGGCGCAATCAGTCTTTTATCTTCACCTACGGAGTAGGCCAAGTCATCCGCGGTTGGGAGGAAGGGCTGGCCACCATGCGAGTGGGGGGCAAGCGCTACTTGCGCATTCCGCCGGAGTTGGCCTATGGCAGCCGCGGCGCCGGCGGCGTGATCCCCCCCAACGCCACCTTGGATTTTGAAGTGGAGCTCCTGGCCATCCAGTAGATTCAGATCTTGCAGAGACCGAATATCCAAGCGGCATTGGGCTTGTGCAGGAACTCCCTTCCCCGGAACTGTCTTCTTCTTGGCGGCCCAGTTCTCTGGCAGCAGATCCTGCCCTAGAAAAAGCTCGCCTGCGCCAGCACTTTCGCCAGCTACGGCAGAGGTTGGACAGATCCCTTATCAGCCAGAAGATCGTGGCTCATTTGGCCTCTTGCCCCCAACTTTTGGCCGCCAAAACCATCCTGGCCTATGTGGCCTTCGGCTCCGAGGTGGACTTGGGATCCCTGTTTGCCATTTTTCCAGAGAAGCAGTGGGGGATCCCCCGTTGTCTGCCGCGGCGGCAAATGCAGTGGCACCGCTACCAGCCGGCTGAGCTTGTCCCCAACTGCTGGGGCTTGCTGGAGCCTTCTCCCGGCAGCACAGTTATCGACCCTGGCAAGGCGGATTTGATCCTGGTGCCTGCCCTGGCCTGCGATCGTTGGGGAAGGCGTTTGGGCTATGGCGGCGGCTATTACGACCGCTTTTTGGCCGCTTTGCCGGATCCCAGTGTGCCCAAGTGGGGCATTGTCCCCCAAGCCTGCCTACTGGAGCAGCCTCTACCTCAGGATCCTTGGGATCAGCGCCTGGATGGGATCCAAACCGAGGAGAGGTTCTACGAGACGGGGATCCCCTAGACTAAAGAGGGTGGGCCTTGGAGGAAAAACGATGAGCCAAGTTTGGAAGCCGGCGCAGTGGCTAACCCAAAAGCTGCGTCTTGTCTGCATGAGCTTTGGCTGTGTGGCATTGGCGGTGCTCTTGATGGGCTTTGGGGCGATCCCCCTGCAACTGAAGGATCTCCACGTCACCCCCTGTCCCGATACCCCCGAATACACCAACCTGGTGACCAGCAACGGCAACCCCATACCGGCCAGGTGCCTGTTCGTCGAAGGCACAGTGGTCAACCGCTCCAAAAATACCCTGCTGAACGCGGATGTCTTCGGTCGGCTTTACGATGCCAACGGCAACGAGGTTCTGCCGGAGCGTACCCGCCTGGGGGCCATTGCAGAAGTTCCTCCCGGCGAGAGCCCTTTTTCAATTCGCATCTCGGTGCCCATAACCAGCCCCCTGCCCCTCACCCTGGAGCAATTCAAGGCCAGCGGCTTCAGCGGTACCGTGCGCCGATGAGGTCCAAAGCTGGCGGCTGAACTCCACCTGGGTGGGGCGCTCAGGCAAATGGAGCTGGGCAACCACAGGCGGGGTTTGGGCGATCAGCCGGCCCCGGCGGAAGACATACAGGCAAGCCGGTTTCAGGCGAATGGCTTCGACGGCATCAGCAGCCTGGAGCACCACCAGATCGGCATAGCAACCGGGTTCTAGGCCGTAGCCTTCCAACCCCAGAATGCGGGCCGGATTCTCCGTAACCGCCAAGAAACACTGGCGCATCTGCTCATAGCCTGTCAGGTGGGCGGCGTGGATGGCCATGTGGGCCACCTCCAGCATGTTGCCGCTGCCCAAAGGGTACCAGGGATCCATCACGCAATCCTGGCCAAAGGCTACCGTCAAGCCTGCGGCCATCAGCTCGGGCACCCGGGTCAGCCCCCGCCGCTTGGGGTAGGTGTCGTGGCGCCCCTGCAGCACTAGGTTTACCAGCGGGTTGGCGATCACCCCCAGCTCTGCCTCGGCCATCAGGGGGATCAGTTTGCTGACGTAGTAGTTGTCCATCGAGTGCATGGAAGTTAGATGGGATCCGGCTACCCGCCCCTGCAAGCCCAGCCGCAGCGTTTCGTAGGCCAAGGTTTCCACATGGCGCGAAAGCGGATCGTCCGTCTCGTCGCAGTGCAGATCCACCCGCAGGCCGCGCGCCGCAGCAATCTCGCACAGGGCCCGCACCGAAGCTGCTCCCTCGGCCATCGTCCGCTCGAAGTGGGGGATCCCGCCCACCACCTCCACCCCCAAATCCAGAGCCTTCTCCAGAAGCTGCACCGCCCCTGGCGAGCGATAGTAGCCATCCTGGGGAAAAGCCACCAGTTGCAAATCCAAGTAGGGAGCCACTTTTTGCTTGACTTCCAGCAGCGCCCGCACCGCCAACAGCTTGGGATCGCACACATCCACATGGGTGCGGATGGCCAGGATCCCACGCGCCACCGCCCAGTCGCAATAGGTCAAGGCCCGCTCCATCACCGCCTCGGGGGTCAACAGCGGCTTCAACTCCCCCCAGAGGGCGATCCCTTCTAGCAAGGTGCCCGACTGGTTGATGCGCGGGATCCCATAGGTGAGGGTGGCATCCATGTGAAAGTGGGCATCCACGAAGGGGGGCGACACCAAGCGGTTGCTGACATCAATTTCTTGGGGGGCAGTGGCTTGTAAGTTGCTTTCCAGAGCCACAATGCGATCCCCCTGGATACCGATATCGATTCCCTTGCGGCCATCCGGCAAATTGGCCCGGCGCAAAATGAGATCCATATGTTGTGGCTATTTGTTTGAACTTAGGATGGAAAGAAGCAACTACAGTTGACTGAATGATAGGCCAAATCAGATAAAGATGTCTTAAATTACCTCAAAGCCCGAATTTAGGAAACCAGTTGATTGGGTTATTGCTCACTTTATAAAAGAGGGCTGTAGTCCCCAACAGCATCCGGTTGTGCAAGATATCAACCAAGTAGTCAGAGGGATAATCTATCGAGAGCTGATTTGAGAGGACTTGGCCCTTACATCCATTCCAACCGTCAGCGAAACTTCGTTGTCCATTACAAACAAGCTCCTTCTCAAAAAATTGTATTTCAGGATACATATTTTCAGGGATCCCCCCCTTAGGATAAGCCGAGCAGTAACCCGATCTCGAAGTAACTTCAACAGAAGCGACTATGGCACGTTTAGAACTCTCCCGGCGGGACTTCTGCCTGCGTTCTGGGGCTTTCGTGGCTGGCTTGATGGGGAGCCGCTGGTTGGTTCGCGATGCCGCGGTGGCTCAAGGAACCAAGCTGAAGGTGGCCGGGGTTTATACGGTTCCCATTGAGCAGCAGTGGGTGAGCCGGATCCATAAAGCCTTGATGACCGCCCAGAAGCGGGGGGATATTGACTATACCTGGTCAGAGTCAGTTTCCAACACCGACTACCCACGGGTGCTGCGTCAGTATGCCGAGAGCGGCGTCCAACTGCTGGTGGGTGAGGTCTTTGGGGTGGAGCGGGAAGCGCGGGAGGTGGCCAAAGACTATCCTAGGGTCAGCTTTTTGATGGGATCCAGCCTCAAGCCGGATCCTGCCCTGAGCAATTTTGCCGTGTTTGACAACTACATCCACGAGCCTTCCTATCTGACGGGAATGGTGGCCGGGGGGCTGACGCGCTCCAAAATTATCGGCATGGTGGGGGGCTATCCCATTCCAGAGGTGAACCGCCTCATGAATGCTTTTATGGCAGGGGCGAGGGAACTGCAGCCGGAGGTGAAGTTTTTGGTCACCTTTATCGGCAGTTGGTTTGATCCCCCCAAAGCCAAAGAGGCGGCTTTTGCCCAAATTGATGCCGGGGCGGATATTCTCTATGCGGAGCGCTTTGGGGTCTCTGATGCTGCTAAGGAGCGGAAGATGTTGGCCATTGGCAATGTGATTGATACCCAGCCGGACTACCCAGAAACGGTGGTGGTCAGCGCCCTGTGGCACATGGAACCCACCATCGACAGAGCCATTGCCGCGGTGAAGGCCGGAGAGTTTAAGGCAGAGGACTACGGGATCTACAGCATGATGAAATATGGGGGATCCAGCCTCTCCGACTGGGGAACCTTCGCCGACAAGGTTCCGGCTGAACTGAAAGCTAAGGTGATGCAGAGGCAGGCAGAGATTCTGGCAGGGTCTTTTGTTGTAGCCATCGATGACAGCGAACCCAAGTCCACCCTCTGACGCGCCTTTGGCTCTGAAGGTGGTGGGCATCACCAAGCGCTTTGGCGCTCTGCTGGCCAACGACCAGATTGATCTTGAGCTGCGGGCCGGGGAGATTCTGGCCATCTTGGGGGAAAATGGGGCGGGCAAAACGACACTGATGAACATCCTGTTTGGGCACTATGTTCCCGATCAGGGTCAGGTGTGGGTGTTTGGTCGGCCCCTCAAGCTGGGATCCCCGGCGGCTGCCCTGGCGGCGGGGATAGGCATGGTGCATCAGCATGTGGTCTTGGCCGATAATCTGTCGGTGCTGGACAACATTCTGCTGGGCACTCAGCCCCTGTGGCACCTATGGTCTCGGCGGCGAGAGGGACGGCAGCGCATCCAAAAGCTAGCTGAGGAATTGGGGTTGGCCGTGGATCCCGATGCCCTGGTGGGATCCCTGACCTTGGGGGAGCGGCAGCGGGTGGAGATCCTCAAGGTGCTGTATCGAGGGGCGCAGATCCTGATTTTGGATGAGCCTACGGCGGTGTTAACCCCACCGGAAATTGAGCCGTTTTTTCACACCCTACGGCAGATGGCCGGTCGCGGACTGGGGATCCTGCTGATTTCCCACAAGCTCCAGGAGGTGATGCGCATCAGTGACCGGGTGATGGTGCTGCGCTCAGGGCGGGTGGTGATGGCGGGCAAGACGGCTGAGATCCATCCCACAGCTCTGGCGGAAGCGATGGTGGGGCAGCGGTTGGCGGCGGTGGTCAAAGCCCCTTTGTCTCCGGGGGAGACGGTCTTAGAGTTGCAGCAGGTCTCCTGTCGGGTGGGGCAGCAGCATCTGGAGCAGGTTTCTTTGACGGTGCGGCGTCACGAAATCGTGGGTATTGCTGGGGTGGCGGGCAATGGGCAATCCGTCCTGGCAGATCTGATCTGCGGGGTGATCCGGCCCCACCAAGGTCATCTGCATCTGTATGGCCGAGTCCTGCGGCTGATCTCTCCTGCTGAGATGGTGCGGCAAGGCATGGCTCGGATCCCGGAAGACCGCCACAAGACCGGACTGATCGGTTCCCTTAGCCTGTGGGAGAATTGGGTGATCGAGCGCTATCGGGATCCCGAATTCTCGCGGTGGGGGATCCTGCGTCACCGCCAAATCTATCAGCAGGCCCACACCTGGCTACAGACCTACGATGTGCGGGGGCTCCAGAGGGGGGATCCCTGGCGGGCGCTCCAGATGCCGGTGCAACTGCTGTCCGGCGGAAACATGCAAAAAGTGATCCTCTCGCGGGAGCTGTGTCGGGATCCCCAGGTGATTGTGGCTCACCAACCGACGCGGGGACTGGATCTGGGGGCTGTGGCTTACGTGCATGCCCAACTGCTGGCAGCAGCCCGGGCTGGAGCCGGGATCCTGCTCATTTCTGAAGACTTGGATGAATTGCTGAGTTTGGCCGATCGGGTGGCGGTGCTCTATCGCGGTCGGCTTTCCTCGGCAGTCCCGACCCAAACCACAACGGTGACCGCCTTGGGGTTGCGTATGGCCGGGCAGGAGGTGGCCGATGCGTGTTGAACCTCGTTCCACTGTGCCCCTTTGGCTGATCCTGAGTGCGCCGATGGCAGCCATTGTCCTGGCTTTCCTCTCCTGTAGCCTGCTGATCCTGTGGACGGGATCCCCAGTTTTGGCAGCCTATGGAGCTTTGCTGCGGGGAGCGGTGGGATCCCCCTTTGCCCTAAGCGAGACCTTGACTCGGGCCGTTCCCCTGATCCTGACGGGATTGGCGGTGGCGGTGTGTTTTCGGGCCAAGTTGTGGAACATCGGTGCAGAAGGCCAGTTTTATGGTGGGGCTCTGGCTGCCAGCCTCTTGGGCACCGCTGGGCTTTCGCTGCCGCGCCCGTGGTTGGTGCTGGTGCTGCTGCTGGCGGGCTGGATTGCCGGAGGGCTGTTGCTGTGGATCCCGGCCTGGCTCAAAACCCAGTTCCAGGTGGACGAAGTGGTGACCACCTTGCTGCTCAATTTTGTCATTCTTCTTGGGATCAGCTATCTCCTGGAAGGCCCCCTCAAAGATCCTCTGGCTCTGGGTTGGCCCCAAGGTCGTGCCCTGGCGGAGAGTGCTCTTCTGCCGCGGCTGATTCCCCGCAGTCGTCTCCACGCTGGTTTAATCATCGCCCTGCTTGCTGCCTTGGGGGTGTGGGGGCTGGAGCAGTTCACCGTTTGGGGCTTAGAAATGCGAGCCGTAGGCGCCAACCCAGAAGCGGCCAGGTTCCTCGGCATCCCAGTCCGGAGAGTTATTTTATATACCTCATTGTTGGGAGGTGGGCTGGCAGGCTTGGCGGGAGCTTGTGAACTCCTCGGGCTCAAGGGCTATCTCACCTTGGATTTATCCCCTGGCTTTGGCTACACCGGCATCGTCGTTGCCCTGTTGGCCCAACTGCATCCCTTGGGGGTGGTGGGGGCGGCGGTCTTCATCGCCGGAGTTTATGTAGGGGCGGATACCATGGGGCGTAGCTTGGGCGTTCCCACCTATCTTGCCGATGTCATTGTTGCTGCTGCCCTGCTGTGGATGTTGGTCTGCATGGGGTTGGCCCGTTATCGTCTGCGCTGGGACTGAGCACCCATGTCTGCACTCCTGAGCTTAATCAGCTTAATCAGCACCACCAGCTTTTGGGTGGCCACCCTGCGCATTGCCACTCCCTTACTCTTGGGCACTTTGGGCGAAGTCCTCTGTGAGCGGGCCGGCGTTCTCAATTTGGGCATCGAAGGGATCATGACCCTGGGGGCCATGACCGGTTGGCTGGTGGTCTATCAGGGATCCGGATTGTGGTGGGGCGTAGCCTTTGCTGCCGTCCTCGGTGCCGGCGTGGGCTTGATTCATAGCCTGTTGACCGTCCGCCTTGGAGTTTCCCAGCACGTCACCGGCATCGGCATTACCCTCTTGACCATTAATGCTGCTTATTTTGTTTATCGCATGGCCCTGCCCCAGGTCACCTCTCCCCCCAAAATCGTCCCCTTCAGTCCTTGGCCGATCCCGGGTCTCTCCAGCCTGCCCTTTCTGGGAGAAACCCTGTTTACCCAGCCGCCCCTCACCTACCTCAGCCTTCTCCTGGTGCCCCTCATGGCCTACATCCTCTACCGAACTCCGCTGGGCCTGGCCGTGCGCATGGTTGGAGAAAATCCCCAGGCTGCCGCTTCCCAGGGGATCCCGGTCTATGCCGTTCGTACCGGAGCGGTGATGGTGGGCAGCGCTCTTATGGCCGTGGCCGGTGCTTTTTTAACCCTCTCTGCGTTCGATGCGTTTTTCTTCAATATCGTCAATGGGCGGGGGTGGATTTGCATTGCTCTGGTGGTTTTTGCCGCTTGGGATCCGTGGCGAGCCTTAGGAGGAGCGTTGCTGTTTGCCGGGTTTGATGCTTTGCAATTGCGCCTTCAGCAGCTTTGGGGTAGCCGGATCCCCTATCAGTTTTTCTTAATGTTGCCCTATCTGCTCAGTATTGTGGCGTTGATTTTGGTCTCTCGCCATGCCAAAGCGCCCCGCGCCCTTTTGATCCCCTTTCGCCCTGAAGAACGGATTTGACTACTGGACTTTCAAGAAGCCGAAAATTACTCCTATTGAGCCTTTGCCCTTGCCCCAGAAGCCTGTATGTCTTACGTCAAGACGATTGTCTGTTTCGCCAACTCCAGAAAAATGGCCGGTCGCTGTATTGCCGGCAAGGAATGGCAGAACGGAGAGCCAGG
>NZ_JANSIA010000013.1:0-7198 GCF_047461835.1 Synechococcus sp. R60.1
TTTTGATGCTGATCCCCTACTTTCGCTTCGTGTCTCACTTTTTGCAGCCGGCTTCGATTATCCATCGCATTGAGCAGCAAGTGCGGCAGGCCATCCTGGGATCCCTTGCTTCCAGGAGATCAGGATCGGACTCCGGATCCAAGAGGGGCTATTTCTCCCGTTGTTCACTGCAACTGCAGCCTCGTCACGACAACGTTGTGCAGCAACAGCGATGCGCAGGAATACAGGGTGCCGTAGGCATAGCAACAGAGCAGCACTCTCCAATGGGCGAATGCTCGCCAGCTCATCAGCGCTGCCTCTCGGCTCTGGATGAAATCAAAAGCATCGCCACCAGTGCTCTCCGTCAGCAGGAGGGGAGCATTCTCCTGGAAGCCTTGGACAGCTTGAAGTCTCTGTGGGTCTTCTATGCTGCTCACAAAGCACAACTGCCCCCTGCCTGGTTTCTCCTTACTCCAGCTCTGTGGCGGGATCCGGACTTTGCTTCGGTGGATAGGGGCCTGCTGGGCCGGATCGAGGCAGAAGGATCCTGGCTGGAGCTGAAGATCCTGCGGCAGTATCAAGCCTTATTTGCCGAGGGGCTAAACGGCATGCGCCAGGCGAGCACCCTGGTGGCCATTCACAGCCGGGAGCTGGGGATCCGCGCCCTGGAAGCCCAACAACTCACGGTAGCGGGGTGGGTGATCAAGTTTTTCAACACCTATCTGCGGGCCGTCATCAACGCGCGAGACATCCGCAGCGGCTACAACCTGCTCAAGCAGTACCGCTTGTTGGCCGAGGCAGCCCTACAACACCGCCAGTCGGCTCTGGTCTTGCAGATTGTTGGCTACTTTCGCTACTACAGCTTAATTGCCTACAAAGCTGGCCTCTTTTTCCTATCTGAAACCTTTGGCTTTGATCTGGGAATGTTGGCCCAGTCGAGCTGTGCTCTGGGCTCTGAAACAACGGAAGCCATTGTGCAAGCCTTGTTACGCCTGGATCAAGACCCCGTTCGCGTCAGCGGGACGGAGTCCTTAAGCGAGCAACAGGAAACTACCCTGCGTGGGATCCGCAAAACCCAGGTGCGGGTGGCAGCCTATTTCCTCAGGTGTGGGCGGGAGGATTTGGCCAAGCTGATCTATTGGGATATGCAGCACGAGCCCCTGGCGCGCCTACAGAGCATCCGGCAAGAGCTACAGTCCACCACGGCTGTTATCGCTACTCGGACGGAGTCCTCGTTCTGGGAGTTCACCGATCGAGGGGAGAACTTCTACTTTCTCGAACCGGCTCTGCAACCCTATGCCGACCAATTTTTTGGGTGGTTTCAGGGGCTAGCCGCCGTGCAGGAGGAACAGGGATCCGTGGAACTTCCTTGAAGAGAGGAGACCGGATCCCTCACGGCAGAGTTTAAGCTGGGGCAGGGCTGCTGCTTGTTGTCGTTCCCTTGTCCCATGCGTCCTTTGAGTCACCTCTTCGCGTCAGCGTTGCGTAGTCACAACAGCCCAGGCTTTTCTCCCCCCAGGGGATCCCTGGGATCCAGCTCCTTTGTCCGGTTTCGCCGCAATCCTCATCTGCTGCCCTTTTGGGGCCTCAGCCTGCTGATGATGGGCTTGGCGGTGCCCCTGTTTGTGCTCTCGGGGGCGGATCCCAGTTTGGCCGGCTGCGACGAGAGCTTTTACGCCCAGATGGCCCGCGAGCTGCTGCGGAGAGGGGATTGGCTGGGGCCCACTTTTTTGGGAGAGCCCTTTTTCGAGAAACCCCCTCTGCTCACCTGGAGCGTGGCCTTCAGTTTTGCCCTATACGGGGTGAATGAGTGGGCGGCGCGGCTGCCGGGGATCCTCGCTGCTCTGCTCTCCATTCCCCTGGTGGGCTGGATTGGGCGACCTTTTTTGCCAATGCGGGCGGTCCTTTTGGGGATGGCAATTTTGCCCTTGTGCTACCTCTGGGTGCAGCAGGGGCGGCTGGTGGGGCAGGATGTACCTCTCACCTTTCTGGAGCTGCTGGGGATCCTGGGGCTGATCAACGGCATCCACGGCCACAAGGTTTGGTTTTGGCTGACCGGGGTAGCCTTTGGGCTGGGCCTGTTGATGAAAAGCGCCATGATCCTGCTGCCGGGGGCGGCTTTGATCCCCTACCTGGCACAGCACCGGCGACAGTGGCTGGGATCGGCTCAATTCTGGCTGGCGCTTGGGCTGGGCTTGGGGATTTTTGGCCTCTGGCTAGGTCCAGCCATGCAGGTGTATGGCCCACAGGTGCTGACCACCCTGGTGGGGAAGGTGTGGGATCTGGGGCAAGAGCCCTTCCATGCGGATGCCACCGGCTGGTACTACTTTTGGCACATTCCCGTTCATGGCTTCCCGTGGACGGTTTTGGCTTTGGTGGGTGGCTTTCTCCTGGTGCGCCAGCAGCCGGGATCCACGCTGCTAATCTGGTCTTTCCCCCTGCTGCTGCTGTTGTTGTTGCAGCTTTATCCCACCAAAACCCCCTACTACACCGTGCAGCTTTACCCTTGGCTGGCTCTCTTGGCCGGGGTAGCCTTGGATCAAGCGTTGGCTATGCGGGGTCGCGTCAGCGGTGCGGAGCACTTAAAGCCCCGTCTGGCCCAGGTGCTCTCTTGGGGACTGGCAGCGGTGGGGCTGTTGCTGTTGGGTTTGGGGGTGGCCGTCCGGCTAGGTGTAGACGGTCTGGAGCTCCTACAGCCTCATGCTTGGCCGCTGGTGGTGATGGGTGTTTTGTACCTCTTGCTGCCAGGGATCTGCAGTTGGTGGCGGGTGTTGCGCTGCGCCGGCGAGCTGTGGGTGGGAATCCTCTTGTTGGTCGGGATCCTCGCCATGATCACCATCGTCTTGCGGCCTGATTTCGGCAACTTCAGCCCTGCTTTTGCCCAAATGGATTGGAACCAAATGCTGCCCCCGTCCGTTCGCGCTATTCGGACGGAGTCCTCGACAGAGGCTGGGGAGACGGTGGTGGATATTGGCCGCAGCGGCTTGCCGGATGTCTGTCAGGCTCAGGCCATCGCTTTTTATACCCCCCATCCGGGGAGATGGGTGGATGATCAGGCTCTGCAACGAGGGGAATATGGAGACTACCTTTGGGTTTCTCCGGTGCAGGCAGAACAGGTGGAGATCCGGGATTTGGGGTTACAACCTCTAGCGGCGGTGGAGGGCTGGCAACTGGTGCGCCGTTTGGATCCCCTCTTGGAGCAGGGCAGCGGGGAGCCTCTTTGAGTTTAAAAATCTTAAGTTTAAGAATCCTAGGAAGTGTTAAAGCATGGCGGGAATAGCGGAATCGGGCCGGTCGTGGGTGTCTCTAGAGCGTACCTGGGTAATCCAGGGATTGGCTTGGCTGGCAGCGCTGCTATTTGTGGCGGGGGTGATCCTGCTGGCGGGGGCTTCACCTCTCCAGGTGGCGGCCAGCATGTGGCAGGGGGCCTTCGGCACTGAAGCTCAGTTTGGCCGGGTTTTGGCAACGCTGGCTCCCCTTGTCCTCTGCTGCTGTGGGCTGGTGTTTACGTTTGTTGCCGGTCTCTACAACTTGGGCATCGAAGGGCAAATGGTGGTCGGGGCAATTGCGGCCACGTTTCTGGTGCGTCTGGAAGCGGGATGGTTGCCGCCGCCACTGGCCATTACCTTGGCGCTTTTGGCCGGGATCCTGGGGGGGGCGGGCTGGGGCCTGTTGGCTGGGATCCTGAATGTGTGGGGGCGGGTCAACGAGATCTTCGCTGGGCTGGGGCTGAATTTTGTTGCCCAAGGTTGGGTGCTCTACCTGATCTTCGGCCCTTGGAAAAGGCCGGGGGTGGCTTCCATGAGCGGGACGGAAGTGTTGGATCCCCGTCTGTGGTTGCCCACCTGGGGGCGGTCAGAGGCCAGTCCGGTGGCGTTGCTGCTGGCCCTGTTGGCTTTGGCCCTGACGGTGCTGGTGGTGGGCAACACTCGCTTCGGCCTGCAGTTGCGGGCGGTGGGGAAAAACCCTGTAGCTGCTTTCCGGTTGGGGATCCCGGCTACCCGCAGGTTGCTCATGGCATTTGCCTGCTGTGGGGGCTTAGCAGGGCTGGCGGGCGCCTTGCAGGTGTTGGCTCTGTTCCATCGCCTCATCCCCAATATCTCCAGCAATTTGGGCTTTCTGGCCTTGTTGGTGGTGATGCTGTCAGGCTTTAACCCCCTGCTGATTTTGCCGATTGCCTTTTTCTTCAGCAGTCTTAACATCGGCAGCTTGCAACTGCCTCTCTCTTTGCAATTGGAGTCTTCTTTGGCCGGTGTGATTCAGGGATCCCTGGTGTTGTTCGTCTTGCTGGCCCAAGGGATCAGCCGCCGCTATTTCCTTGGGAAAGGTTAATGGCTTCGGCGATTTCTGGGATCCCTTTGCGTTAGCGTTGCGCAACAACGAGATTTAACTCCTATCGCGGGGGAAAACTTTGGATTTTTCTGCTCAGGACAGTGGTGCGGTTCCTCTGCCGTAGGCATAGCACCATCAACATCGGGAAATAAGGTTATCGTAGAAGGATGAATCGGACATCCCCTTTTTCAAATCGACCGCTCATCGGCGTTACCACCCGCAACCGCAATGACGAGGGAGACTTTGTAGCGCCAGGCCGCTATGTGGATGCCATTCGTGCTGCCGGAGGGATCCCTGTTCTTTTTCCCCCAGGCGAAAGCGAGCCCCAAGTTTTGCTGTCTTGGGTGGATGGCCTGGTGTTGACCGGTGGCGGCGACCTCTGCCCCAGCACCTATGGAGAGGATCCGCAACATCCCCAGGTGCGCTATGTGAACGCGGAGCGGGATCGATTTGAGGTGGCCTTGGCTCAGGCCGTGCTGGCCCAGGGGATCCCTGTTTTAGGCATTTGCCGGGGGATGCAATTGTTAAATGTGGTCAGTGGCGGCAAGCTGATCCCCCATGTGCCTGATGTGTACGACGAGCTGGATCACTTCAACCCCGCTGATCGCAAGCCCATTCGCCACAATGTCAGCCTGATCCGCTCCACACGGCTACACCAAATCGTCGGCGCAGAAGAAATCTCTGTGGTCTCTTGGCACCATCAGGCCATCCGCGATGTGCCCTCAGGTTGGCGTTTGGCTGCCCGTTCTCGAGATGAGCTGATCGAGGCCATTGAACACGAAACCCACCCCTGGGCTGTTGCCGTGCAGTGGCACCCCGAGTTCACCTTTGAAGAAGCCGAGCACTTCCGTCTGTTTCAAGCCTTTGTGCAGGCAGCACTGCGTTTTTCCCCGCGCCTAGCTGGCCTGCTGCCCAACCCTGAGCCCGTACCCCAAGTCGCCTAAAGGAAGGTTCCCAGCCAGAGGACAGTCCTGCCGTTGGAGAATCATCCAACAGTTATCCCGTCAGTTATCCCGTCAGTTATCCCGTGCTAACTTCTAGGCGGTGCCCCCTTGTCAAGAAGCGCCGTTGTCGCTACGCGACGCTAACGCGAACGCGGTAGCGGGACGGAGTCCTTTCCCGTCAGGGTGCCGTGGGCATATGAACAGGGAGCGACCGCTGGAGAGAGTCGTCTCTTTAGGGCTGGCTTTTGCCAGCTCAGCTCTTTTGGGTGCCTGCGGCGAGTGGAACTCTTCCCGAGCAGACCGGGTCAGTTGCCTAGCGATGCCTTTGTGCGCCTTTACGATGCCATCGGCAATGAACTCTGGAGCCACCAGTTTAGAACCCCTGACCAAGAAAACTGGGTTGCAAGCCCTGCCCTTAAGGGCGGCTTTTACTTCATCGCTACGTGACGCTTTCGCGGACGCCTGCGGCGGCGCAGAGCGCTATAGTCTGTCTTAGTTGGGGCACCGGTGAAAGTAAGTGTATCGCGTCCGCAGGCTCAAGTTAGGAACTTCCCCACAGTTGCACCAGTTGGCTTTGGCAGCAGGCCAGCTGTATTCCCAAACCCTCGTTTCCTTTTGGCGGGTAGTCCGTAAAAAAGGTTTGTGGTTGAAACCCGCAAGCTTAATGCGCTGGTTCCCCAACAGCCCAGAAAATGAGCTCCATGCCCACAGTGCTGACGCCGTAGTGCAGAGCTTCTGTGCTGCCCTGAAATCCTGGCGCAGCCGCCGCAACAGCGACCCCACCGCCAAGCCCCCCAAAAGACGGCGGCGCTACTTCAAGGTCATCTGGAAGTCCTCTGCCATTAGGGTTCGGGGTGGGAAGTTAGTTCTTTCCAACGGCAAGACCAACCCGCCTGTGGTCATTTCTTGGGCGTGGGAGACTCCAGTCCAAGTAGAAATCGGCTGGGACGGCAAGCAGTACGAGCTGCGGGCCTGCTACGACCCCAGCAAACGGCAGGCGGAGAGGAAAGAAGAGGAAACACCAAAGGCCGGGGAAGTGGCAGGGGTGGATTTGGGAGAAGTGCATCTGGCCGTTGCCCACGATGGGAAGGAAACTTTCATAGCCAACGGGCGGTTGCTGCGTTCCCAAAGGCGTTACCAGAACAAGCTGAAGGGCAAGCTCTCCAGGCTAATGGCTCGCAAGAAGAGAGACTCACGGCGGTGGAAGCGGTTAGTTCGTTCTAAGCAGCGTCAGTTAGCTAGGCTGGCAAAGCAGATGGCGGACATTCTCCACAAGCAGACGACCAGGTTGGTCTCCACGCTCCAAGCAAGAGGCGTGCAGACGGTTGTGATTGGGGACATCCGGGATATCCGGCGGTCGGCCCAGTACAACAAGGCAGCCAACCAGAAAATCCACCAAATGCTGTCGGGACAGGTGCGGCGGATGCTCACCTACAAGACAGAGCAGTTGGGGATGCGGGTGGTGTTGCAAGAGGAGCGGTACACCTCGCAGAAGTGCCCGCGCTGCAACATGCTCCACAAGCCCAGTGGTAGGGAGTATCATTGCCGAGCCTATGGCTTTAGGTTTCACCGCGACGGTGTGGGTGCAGTGAATTTGAGACGGAAGTATCTGGGGCAGTTCGATGTCCCAGTAGTTGGGGTGATGGCATCCCCCATTGGGTTGAGGTATTGGCCTCACGCCCAATGTAGCCCGGCAAGTGAAAGTCGTTTCACAAACCGGGAAAGAATCCCTCGCCTTTAGGCGGGAGAGAATGTCAATGGATCGGTTCTCTTGCTTCGGATAGAAGGGGAAATCTTTGGGTGGCGGGGGTAACTCGGGGAGCCTTTCCTGACCAACCCCGATCGCGTCAGCGGGACGGAGTCCTTTCGCGTCAGCGGGACGGAGTCCTTTCGCGTCAGCGGGACGGAGTCCTTTCGCGTCAGCGGGACGGAGTCCTTTCGCG
>NZ_JANSIA010000013.1:7298-41362 GCF_047461835.1 Synechococcus sp. R60.1
TCAGCGGGACGGAGTCCTTGCGGGCATGAAAGATGTCTTGGTACTCAAATACGCTCGTTAGGCTGAGGCTTTGCCAGGGCGGGATCCCTCTGCGGCAGCTCAACACCCCAGTAGCCAGCAGAAAGCTGCCCCATGCTAGGCTCTAGGCGGTGCTGCCCTAGTCGGCAAGGGGGGACTTGAAGGATATGAAAAAAAGGGTGGGCAGGGTAGTTTTCGCAAGTGCTTTAACTTTTTTTGCCAGTTCAATTCTTCTGAGAGCCTACGGTTCGCATTCAATCGAGTGGGCTCGCCAGTTCGGAACTCCTGCGAATGAGGTGGCTGACTCTATTGCTGTCGATCGCGCCAGCGGTGCGGAGCACTTTCGCGCCAGCGGTGCGGAGCACTTTCGCGCCAGCGGTGCGGAGCACTTTGGACAGGGCAATGCTTGGGTAGCGGGAACCACTACGGGAGCCCTTCCTGACCAGTTGAGCGCTGGGAGCTGGGGTGCTTCTGTGCTTCAAGTACAGTCGCTAAGCCTGAGCTTCCTTCCCTTGGGAGAGCGGCCATGCACCGAATAGCTGCTTTGCCAGGGGGATGGGATCCTTCCCAATCCGGCGTCATTTTCCTGGAGCAGGATCCTGCTCCCATTGTTGTTCTCTCGGCAGCCGATACGGACCTGACGGCTTTGAGCGCGGCCATCCGTCTTTTGCCCCAAGACTTTCCGGCCATACGGGCAGCTAATCTGCTGCAGTTGCAACAGCCCCTAAGCCTGGATGACTATGCCGAGAGGGTGCTGCGGCGGGCGCAGGTGGTGCTCCTTCGCCTGTTGGGGGGAAGGGCCTACTGGAGCTATGGCCTGGAGGTGGCCAAGCAGGTGGCAGCCGAGGAGGGATCCACCCTAATCGTCATTCCTGGGGACGATCGCCCGGACTGGGATTTGGTAAGCCATTCCACTGTGCCTCTGGCGGTGGCGGATCGGGTGTGGCGGTACTGGCTGGAGGGGGGAGCGGAGAATGTGGCTGCCTGTCTGCTGTTTCTGGCTAGGGAGTTTCTGGGGGGCCAATATTCGGCGCCGGATCCACAAGGGTTGCCTCGTCTTGGGATCTACCAACCTCCCGTAGCCTCGCCGACGGATCCCCAAGCTCCCAAGGTGGGGATTTTACTCTACCGGGCCCATGTTCTGGCGGGGAATACAGAGCCGGTGGATCAATTGGCAAAAGCCTTGGTGGAGCGGGGGCTGCAGACTCTGTGCCTTTACACCTACAGCCTTCAAGATCCCGACTTGCCCCAGGCCATTCGGGATCACTTTGGCAGCCAGATTGACCTGTTGCTCAACACCACCAGCTTTTCTCTGGCGCGGTTGGACAGCCACCAGCCCGACGTGAGGCTGTGGCAGGAGTTGGATGTGCCTGTTTTGCAGGTAATCCTCAGCGGTGGATCCCGCCAGAGCTGGGAGGACTCCACGCGAGGACTGGGAGCGCGGGATCTGGCCATGAATGTGGCTTTGCCGGAGGTGGATGGGCGCATCATCAGCCGCGCCGTTTCCTTCAAGGCGGTTCAACAGCGGGATCCCCACTTGCAAACGGAGGTGGTGGCCTATGCGACTGTGCCGGATCGGGTGGAGTTTGTAGCCGATTTGGCGGCCAACTGGGTGAAATTGCGGCGTACCCCCCCTTCCCAGCGGCGACTGGCTTTGATCCTGGCCAACTACCCCAGTCGGGACGGGCGACTGGCCAATGGGGTGGGTCTGGATACCTCTGCCAGTTGTGTGGAAATTCTCAAAGCTTTGGCGGGAGCTGGCTACTCAGTAGATCCCCTGCCCCAGACTGGAGATGAACTCATCCATTGGCTAACCGAAGGCCAGACCTACGACCCCTTGGGATCCCTGCGCCCGGCTCGGCAATGCCTTTCTGCTGCCCTTTATCGAGAGTGGTTTGCCCGCTTGCCTGAGCCCATCCAGACCGACCTCGTCCGGCAGTGGGGGGATCCGCCCTCTCGAGATATTCCCGTGGTGGGACTGCAGTTAGGGCAGGTGTTTGTAGGCATTCAGCCCCCGCGAGGCTACGACCGGGATCCGTCCTTGAACTACCATGCCCCGGATCTGGTGCCCCCCCATGAGTACCTGGCTTTTTACCTGTGGTTGCGGCAGGTCTTCGCCGTTCAAGCGGTGGTGCATGTGGGCAAGCACGGCAACCTGGAATGGCTGCCCGGCAAGGGATCCGCCCTTTCCGCCACCTGCTACCCGGAGATGGCCCTGGGGCCGCTGCCCCACTTCTACCCCTTCATTGTCAACGATCCGGGAGAGGGATCCCAGGCCAAGCGGCGAGCCCAGGCAGTGATTATCGACCACCTCACCCCGCCCCTTACCCGCGCCGAGCTGTACGGCCCCCTGGCGGATTTGGAACGGCTGATGGATGAGTACGTGCAGGCCCAACAGTTGGATCCCAGTCGTTGTCCCCTGATTCGCGCCCAGATTCAGGAGCTGGTTCGAGCAGAGCATCTAGACCAACAGTTCAACCTGGAAAAAGAAGAAGATTGGAATCGCCTGGATGGCTATCTTTGCGAGCTAAAAGAATCTCAGATTCGCGATGGGCTGCACATCTTTGGCCGGATCCCTGCCGGTGAGCAGCTTGTTGATCTGGTGGTAGCCCTGGCCCGCTACCCTGGCCACGGGCAACTGGGGATTACTCAGGCCATTGCCCGCGATTGGGGATGGGACTGGGATCCCTTGACCGCCGATCTAACGGATCCCTGGCCAGAGGGATCCCCGAACTCGCCGTAACCCAAGCCAAGCGTTTTATTTTCCTCTCTCAGGGAGCAAGGAAGAATCTTAAGAGTAAGAGGAGTTGATCGGGATCCCTCATCAACTCCCCTGTTGGAACAATGGAAGCAGGCTAGAGAAACAGCTGGATCCCGGAATCGTAGCCCAAGACCGGCTCGCGCCTAGGTGCCCCCTGGCCAGCTACCGGGAAGCCCTAGCGGGCGTTTCAATAGCGAGATTGAAAACTCCGCCGCCGCTCGCCGCCACTGTTCGCGTTACCAGAGCGGAAACCTGAGGTGGGGCGTTCTTCTCGCGGGCGAGCTTTGTTCACCTTGAGGTCGCGCCCCATCCATTCTGCCCCGTCCAGAGCAGCAATGGCGGCTTGCTCCTCTGCTTCAGAGCTCATTTCCACAAACCCGAAGCCCCGAATGCGGCCTGTCTCACGGTCAGTGGGGATCTGCACCCGCTTCACAGAACCGTACTCAGCAAAAACAGCGGTCAAATCCGCTTCTGTCACCTTAAAGGAAAGGTTGCCAACATAAATCGACATAGACGATCTCCGAAAGAGAGAGTAACAAAGGGTGAGATGTTCGGAGAGCCGTCTGCCAATACAAAACGTGAAAATCCGTCAAGACCAGAAGAAACGAGCACTACAACCGATAACAATCTCAGCTTCTATCCTAACACAGAAGCAGGGGTTCACCACTTCGATTTCGCGAAATTCTGGGGACATTGCCTTCACACCCCAACTGGCCCGGCCCAAACACTCCGCTGCCCTACCTGCGCTGACGCCACCTCAGCCCAGCTTCTCCAGCCTGGATCCCAGCAATCTCATCTGGGCTTCCAGCTCCGCCAGTTGCTCCTGACTGGCTTGCACCACTTCAGGGTTGGCCCGGTTGAGAAAATTGGGGTTCTCTAGGCGAGCGCGGATCCCTTGGGCCTCTTTTTCCAGCTTGGCCAGGTCTTTTTGCAGCTTGGCCCGCAGCGCTTCCACATCCACCAGTCCTGCCAAGGGCATCAGCACCTGCACCGTGCCCACCACTGCAGCCGCCACCTGTTTGGGCTCCGTGGCCAGGGATCCCGTAATCTCCAAAGCCTCGGCCTTAACCAGATCCCGGATATAAGCTTGGGCAGCCGTCAGGATCCGCTGCTCGGCGGGATCGGTAGTGAGCAAAAGGGCCCTGATGGTCTGATGGGGCTTGAGGCCGGTTTCTGCCCGCAGGTTGCGCAGGCTGGTAATGGTTTGGATCACCAAGCCAAACTCCCGCTCCAGTTGAGGGTCGATCCAACTGGGATCTGGGGTGGGATAGGGCTGCACGGAGATAGAGGTGGTTTGGTTGGCCTGGGTGAGCAGCTGCCAGATCTCCTCGGTGATGTGGGGCATCCAGGGGTGCAGCAGCTTGAGAATGGTTTCCAAAACGGTGGCCAGCACCTGCTGCGCTGCGCGTTTGGAAGCCAGGTCTTCTCCCCGCAGCCGGGGCTTGACCAGCTCGATGTACCAGTCGCAAAAGTCATCCCAAATGAGAGAGTAGAGCAGGCGCGCCCCCTCGCCCAGGCCATAGGCTTCCAGCTCGGCGATGACTTGGGTGGCTGTGGAGTGCAGCCGCGACAGGATCCAGCGATCGGCCAGCTCCAGCGCTTCGGGGGCAGGGGATCCCAGCTGGGCGGGGGTCTGTCCCTCCAAGTTGATGAGCACAAAGCGGGAGGCGTTCCAGATCTTATTGGCAAAGTTGCGGGCGGCCTCCACGCTGGCGCTCTCCCCCGTCTTGCGGTCGTAGGCCAGGCGGATATCCTGCCCTGCCCCCACCACCTCCTTGACCAGGGCATAGCGCAGGGCGTCGGTGCCGTATTTGTCCAGCAGCTCCAGGGGATCGATGCCATTTCCCTTGGTTTTGGACATTTTCGCCCCGTGCTCATCCCGCACCAGGCCATTGATGTACACGTCTTTGAAGGGAATCTGGCCGGTAAATTGGGATCCCATCATGGCCATGCGGGCCACCCAGAAGAAAATGATGTCAAAGCCCGTGGACATCAGGGAGTTGGGATAGTAGCGTTTGAAATCCTCGGTCTCTTCCGGCCAGCCCAGGGTTGAAAAGGGCCACAGAGCAGAGCTAAACCAGGTATCCAGCACATCGGGATCCTGTTCCACCCGCTCAACTTCTGGGCCAAACTTTTCCCGTGCCTTGAGCAGCGCTTCCTCGCCGTTGCGGGCCACCACAAAAGCTTGGGGATCCTCGAGAAGCTGGCCATTGAGGACTGGATACCAAGCTGGGATCTGATGGCCCCACCACAACTGCCGAGAAATGCACCAGGGGCGCAGCTTTTCCAGCCAGCCCGTGTAGACTTTGGTCCAGCGCTCAGGGATAAAGCGGGGGCTATTTCGTTGGTATTCCTCTTCCAAACAGCGAGCCCCCATCCCCGAGACATCGCAAAACCACTGAATGGAAAGCAAAGGCTCGATGGGCACGCCGCCGCGGTCGCTGTGGGGAACGGTGTGGGTGTAGTCCTCCACCTTCTCCAGCAGGCCATGTTCGGCAAACCACTGCACCACCTTTTCTCGGGCCACAAAGCGATCTAGGCCGGTGAAAGGATCCCCGTTTTCGTTGAGGGTGCCGTCTTTATTGAGGATGTTGATGAAGGGCAATTGGTGCCGTTTGCCGATTTCAAAGTCGTTGGGGTCGTGGGCCGGGGTAATTTTCACACACCCGGAGCCAAAGGAGGGATCCACATACTCATCCGCAATGATGGGGATGAGGCGATTTTTAATGGGCAGGCGAATGAACTGGCCGATGAGATGGCAATAGCGCTCGTCTTGGGGGTTCACCGCCACCGCCGTATCCCCCAGCATGGTCTCGGGCCGAGTGGTGGCCACCACCAGATACTGGCTGGGATCCTCGGCCAAGGGATAGCGAAAATGCCACAGGTGGCCCTTGACCTCTTTGTCGTCTAGCTCAATGTCTGACACCGCCGACTGGGTGGCCGGGCACCAGTTCACCAAATACTCGCCCCGGTAAATCAACCCCGCCTCGTATAGCCGCACAAACGCCTCGGTTACCGCCCGGCTCAGCCCCTCGTCGAGGGTAAAGCGATCCCGCGTCCAGTCCAGCGAGAGACCCAGCCGCCGCAATTGGCTCTTGATAGCTCCCTGCGACTGCTCCTTCCAAGCCCAAGCTCGCTCCAGAAAAGCCTCGCGGCCCAGATCGAAGCGGGTCTTGCCCTCTTGGCGCAGTTGGTTTTCCAGGATGGTGTGCACGGCGATGCTGGCATGGTCTGTGCCGGGCAGCCAGAGCACGTTGTAGCCGCGCATGCGCTTGTAGCGCGTCACCACATCCGGCAGGGTAAAGGCAAAAGCATGGCCCATGTGCAGGTTGCCCGTCACATTGGGCGGGGGCAGCACCATGCTAAAGGCCTCTCCCGGCGCCTTGGGATCCGCCACGTAAAAGCCCTTCTCCTCCCAAAAGCGCTGCCACTTCGGCTCGGTCTCGAAGGGGTTGTACTGGCTGGGCAGGTTGACAGAGGAAATTGCAGCAGTCATGGGGAGAATAGGCCAACGGCTGAGAAGGATAAATCACTTTATAGAGTAGCAGTCTAACCCCTTGCCCTTCGGGGTAGAGTGGCCCGTTGGTCTTGACCCCGATCACACAGCCAGAGAGGGATTTCGAGCTAGGGTACTGCTGTCCTCAGCGTTTGGGTACTGCGTTATGTCCAGATCATTGACGGCAACGGTCCTGATGGCTCTGATGGCTCTATCCCCTGGGATCCCTGCCTTGGCGCAACAGGACCAGGAGAGCTTAGATGGTGACATCCTGATTTGTCAGGGGGTAGCTCATCCAGACTCTTTGGCAGGTTTTGAGGCTTGCTTGAGTTTTGGTTCCTACACCTACTCTCAGTCCGATAACCAATCCCAGTTGGTAGGCTTGTATTTTATCCCGTACATCAACTATAGCTTTTGCTTTGTGGGTACAGAGAAGTTCGATGACTCAGAGAAGATTTATGTGGGTCGAAGTGGACGGCTATTCTTCGGTTTGGATCGCCCCCTGACCCCTTCTGAACTGGAGGTAGAGACCCCCCAAGTTATCCAGCGGAAGGCCCGTATTCTCGAGGTGGCGGCAGATCCCATTTTCGGTATCAGCCAACTGGTGGTTTACGACGAGACTGAGTTTCGCCTGAAGCAGCCAATAATAGTGGTCACGCCTCTGGGATACTTCGGAGACTCCATTTCGCGAGAGGTGTTTTTAGAGAGTCCCGACTGCCAAGCCATTTTGAATTGAGGACTCCTCCACTTGTAACTGGTGTGCGTTCTTGGGTTTTGGCAGGCTTACGAGATGGCTCTAGAGCCCAGAGTAAGCGTTGAGCCATTCCATGAAGTAAAACACCAGTGGCGCGGTGAACACATAGCTGTCTCCCCGATCCAAGATGCCACCGTGGCCCGGGATCAGATCCCCGGAATCTTTCACCCCTGCATCCCGTTTCATCAGAGATTCTGTGAGATCTCCCAGCAGGCTGGTTAACCCAATCAAAAACCCCAGAATGCCCCCACTCAACCAGCTCCACGGCCAGCCCAGGTAATAGGCTCCAACCACCGCAAGGGTCATGCTGGCGGCAATCCCGGCTACCGCCCCTTCCACCGTTTTCTTCGGGCTGAGGATGGAGAGCTTGGTGCGCCCAAAGGCCCGACCACACAGGTAGGCCCCCACATCGGCAGCGATCACGCAGCCAATGGCCAGCAGCGTAATCCATAGCCCTTCGCCAATGCCCTTGGATAAAGACAAAGCCCTGACCCGAATCCAAAAACTGGGCAGCAGAGCACAGTAAAACAGTCCCAAAATTGAGGTGGCAATATCGGCAATGGTGGCCACCTTGGGCTTAAAGAGCAAATAAAAACAGATGATGGATCCCGCCACAATAAAAGCAGGGCTGGTCCATTCCGGCTTGACCTGCTGCAAAATCACCAGCACCTGGCTGGAAAACATGGTGGTGCGCATGGCCGGCGCATTGCCTTTGGCTTGCACCAAGCGAAAAAACTCCAACTGGGCCAAAAAAATGATTAGCCCAATGGCTGCAGTAAAATACCAGCCCCCTAGCAGGGTGACCGCCAACGCAAACAACACCGCCGCAAAACCGCTAACCCAACGGGCTCCCATGGGCGCACCCCGTCACGTTGGCTGGCCAAATACCTCTTGCCCCCGGCTCCAGCAGATCGACGTCCAAGCCGAGAGCAGAAGAAACCCCCCCTCTGGTGTTCAAGATTCGCGTTTGCGGGACGGAGTCCTGATGCGGCTGCTGCAATGGAAACGCCTCTTGCCCTAGCCTTTCAGTTTAACTCCCTTGGCCTCGAAACAACCGCTTTCGGCCCTGCAGGATGGGATTTCCAGGTAAGGTGGCAGACAGACTGGAGCATGAGATAATGGGCAAACCGCAAAGCTCACTGCTGACCGCCTAAGATACCTCTGATTCGTTGCACCGCAGCATGGTTCAAGAACTTACTTCGCGCTCCACAACTGCTCGCATTTCTGCCGAAGAGGCTCGTCTTCTTTATGAAGACATGGTGCTGGGCCGCCTGTTTGAAGACAAGTGCGCCGAAATGTACTACAAGGGCAAGATGTTCGGCTTTGTGCATCTGTACAACGGCCAAGAGGCCGTCTCTACGGGGGTGATCAAGGCGCTCAAGCCCACCGACTACGTGTGCAGCACCTACCGCGATCATGTGCATGCCCTCAGCACCGGGATCCCGCCGCGGGCGGTCATGGCAGAGTTGTTCGGCAAGGCCACCGGCTGCAGCAAGGGTCGGGGTGGTTCCATGCACCTCTTCTCGGCGGAGCACAATTTCTTGGGGGGCTATGCCTTTGTGGCCGAAGGGATCCCAGTGGCGACGGGGGCTGCTTTTTCTGCCAAATATCGGGGCACCGACCAGGTAACCGCCTGCTTCTTCGGGGATGGAGCCTGCAACAACGGCCAGTTTTACGAGTGCCTCAACATGGCCGCCCTCTGGAAGTTGCCCATCGTCTATGTGGTGGAAAATAACTTCTGGGCTATTGGCATGGCCCATGAACGCGCCACTTCCGACACCGATATTTACCGCAAAGGCCCGGCTTTTGGCATGCCCGGCTACCAGGTGGATGGGATGGATGTGCTAGCAGTGCGAGAGGCCGCCCAACAGGCCATCGCCCGCGCCCGTGCCGGAGAAGGCCCCACCTTGCTGGAGTGCATCACCTATCGTTTCCGGGGCCATTCCCTTGCCGACCCTGACGAGCTGCGCAGTCCTGAGGAAAAAGAGTTCTGGCGGCAGCGGGATCCCATCAAGCAACTGGAACGCTATGCCCTGGAGCACAACCTAATGACCGAGGCAGACTTCCAAGCCATCCACGCGGAGGTCAGCGCCGTGATTGAGGACGCGGTTCTTTTTGCTCTGGAAAGCCCAGAGCCAACCCTGGACGAGCTGCACCGTTTTGTCTTTGCCGAAGACGAGTAGACCCCCCCAGGTATCGGGGGAGTTCAGGAGCCGAGATCTTGCTTGGCCGGAGGATCCCTGGCCAACTCGGGTGGCCCATCCACCTGGCGGAGCGCTATCGCGCCGGATCCCTTGAGGATCCTCGAGGATCGGCATCAGAGAAACTTTCTCGAGATCTGCGCTATTGCGCAGATTTTTTTGTAAATATCGCTTCCCATTTGTTTACACAGCTTCATATCATTGAGGTATCGAGCATGAGTATTTATTCCTGGTCATGAGCAATCCTCTTGAGTTTCCCTGGCTGTCGGTGCTGGTGCTCTTGCCTCTGCTGGCAGCCTTTGGGATCCCCTTGATCCCCCAGAGCCGTTGGGTGCGTTGGTATGCCCTCGCTGTGGGGGCTTTTGATTTGGGCCTGATGGCCTATGTCTTTGCGCGGCACTATGACCTGCAGGACTTTTCTCTGCAACTGGCGGAGCGCTACGCCTGGGTGCCCCAAATTGGATTCCACTGGTCGCTGGCGGTGGACGGCCTGTCCTTGCCGCTGGTATTGCTGTCCGGTTTGATCACGACCCTGTCGATTGTGGCGGCTTGGAATCTCACCCATAAGCCGCGTTTGTTTTTCTTCTTGCTGCTGCTGATGTACGGTGCCCAGGTGGGCGTGTTTCTGGCGCAGGACATGCTTCTATTCTTCCTGATGTGGGAGATCGAGCTGGTGCCGGTCTATCTGCTCATCTCCATCTGGGGTGGGCCGAAGCGCCAGTACGCCGCCACCAAGTTCATCCTCTACACCGCTGCCGCCTCTATTTTTATCCTGGTGGGATCCCTGGCGATGGCCTTCTACGGCGAGGGCTTCAGCCTGGAGATGGCAGAGCTGAGCGCTAAGTCTTACCCGGTGGCCTTGGAGCTGTTGGCCTATGCGGCTTTGCTGATCGCCTTTGGGGTGAAGCTGCCGATTTTCCCGCTGCACACCTGGCTGCCGGATGCCCACAGCGAAGCCTCTGCTCCCATTTCCATGATCTTGGCGGGGGTTCTGCTCAAGATGGGTGGCTATGGCCTGATCCGCATGAATGTGGGCATGTTGTCGGAAGCCCACGTGTACTTCGCCCCGGTGCTGGCGGTGTTGGGTGTGGTGAACATCATCTACGGGGCGTTGGCCGCCTTCGGTCAGAACCATCTCAAGCGGCGCTTGGCCTATTCATCCATCGCCCACATGGGCTTTGTGTTGATCGGGATCTCCGCCTTCACGGAGCTGGGCATCAATGGGGCAGTGCTGCAGATGATCTCCCACGGTCTGATTGCCGCGGTTCTGTTCTTCCTGACGGGGATCACCTACGAGCGCACCCACACCCTTGCCCTCGACAAGTTGGGAGGGTTGGCCAAGCAGATGCCGAAGGCTTTTGCCCTGTTTACAGCGGGATCCCTGGCCTCTCTGGCGCTGCCGGGGATGAGCGGATTTGTGGGTGAGCTGACGGTGTTCTTGGGCTTGACCACCAGCGATGCCTATGCGCCGACCTTCAAAGCTGGAATTGCCCTGCTGGCGGCAGTGGGCATCATTCTGACGCCCATTTACTTGCTCTCCATGCTGCGTCAGGTGTTCTACGGGGCTCAGGATCCCGGCCTAGTTTTGGAAGATTACCTGGGGGATGTGCGTCCGCGAGAAATGGCGGTGGCCCTCTGTCTGCTGTTGCCGATTCTCGGCATTGGCTTCTACCCGCGCCTGGCTACCCAAACCTACGATGTCACGACGGTGGCGGTAGCTGCCCAGTTGCGCAGTGTGTTGGCAACTGAAATCGTGCAGCGGCCTTTCTTCCCCTCGCCAGTGCAACCGGCCCAGGTGGCAGCTCTGCCCCTGGAGGATTGAAAGGAGGTCGAGGGCTCGGCTTCCCTTTGTTCGGTCTTTCTCTATCTACTTCTTCTCTGTCCAGAAGAGCTGGTGTTTGAGGAGCAGCCCCACTCAACATTCAGCTCTTCTTTTGTTTTTTTTAAGTTTTAAGGTTGGGTTTGGGATCCGGGATATCCCTGGGCTGGGATTTTCTTGTGGCCGATTGTTCTTGCGCCGTCCATTCTATCGGTGATCGGTATGAATAGAGTTTTGTTCCATCAGGTTTAGCTGCACCACCAACCACCAGAGGGTTACATCGGAATAGGTTGCCCGGCGCTTGAGCCGAGAAATGGAGTGTACCGGGTTTTGGCTGTCGATCATCCACTCAGAAGCGATGATTTGGCCGCGTTGCTGAGCATTCATTGTTTCTCCCTCCGCTCGCCAACTGCTCAATACTTAGAACGGCTAATACTCAGGATGGCGAATTTGCACGGGAGCGTGTGAAAAAATATATTACGCAGGGATCCCCAGAGTCGGCTAACTTTCTTAGCAATGAGGATCTCATAGGCCGTTGAGTTGCCGATTTGCCGTCCGGGGATCGGACAAAACGTTGCAAAAGGGGCAAAATGTTGGGCAAGGGGATGCCCCTATCTTCACAAGTCTTAAAACCTGGAAAAATTCCATTTTCTCCTGACTCCTCTGTCTCCCTCCGTCGGCCTTTGCAGCAGCAACCCTTGAGAAGTCTGAGATCCCGATGAGAGCCCCCCAGCCTGCCTCTGCTTTTGGAGAAGTAGTGGAGGCCGACACCACAACCTTTGTGGCCCAGTGCTTCGAGCCGGAACGCCTGACCTTCCCACCCATGCCTGCTCTCGGCAGTTGGACGCGCTCCCAAGACGAAGAGACCGGCAACCTAATCTACGGGGTGGTTTGCTATGCCGCCATCGCCCCCATCGACACCGTCCACCGCGCCAGGGCTTTGGGCCTCTCCCCTCAGGAGCTGCGGGAGCAACAGCCCCAAATTTTTGCCATGTTGCGCACCGATTTCCGCGCGGCCATTGTCGGCTTTGTCAGCGGGGGACGAGTCTACCAGTACTTGCCGCCACGGCCTCCCCAGATTCACCAGCCGGTTTATCTCTGCTCCGATACGGAAGTGAGGGAATTTTGCCGCTCTTTCGAGTTTTTGCGCACCCTGCTACAGGTTAACGGGATCCCAACCGATGAGCTGGTGGCTGCCGTGATCCGCCAGACTTACCGAATCCTGAACCGAGATCGCAACTGGCTTTTACAGGCAGGTCGGCAGTTGAGCTCTCTGTTGCGGGATGATTATGAGCATCTCAGCGCAATTTTACGAAAGATTGAAGCCTAAGCGAAGAAATATTGAGAATGGCCTTGGATCCTTCTTGAGTCAGGTCGGGGGGTGATAATCTGAGGCCGTTTCCTAATGAAGTTTATTCCTTTTGTATCCTCTTTCTGCTGTAAAAATGTTTAACAAATTCAATCCTTCTGACAAACCCTCCAAAGGCAATTGGGCAGGTCGCACCTTTTCCGCTGCTACGGGCGCTTCGGTGGCAGCCGGTGTTTGCATTGCCCACGGTCAGCCGGCTTATGTGTCGCTGTTGGTGGCCTGTTGCGCGACGGTGTCTACCCTCGTTTTGGATGAAATGGGCTGGATCTAGGCTCGGTTTCAACTTCAGCTTTGGTTTTGCTGCATAAGAAGCCGCTCTAAAGCAGAGACTAACCAATCCAATAGGGATCCCTGGCCCTCTGGGTTTGCTGCTTGCGTGAAAGGATCCCTTTGCTGGGTTGGCAACATGCAGCCTTACTTTACCCTGCTTCGCGGGCTGCCCGCACCAACAATCCTGCTGTGATCAGCCCTGCCAGAATAGAGCTGCCGCCATGACTGAACAAAGGCAGGGGCACACCTGTGGTGGGCAGAACCCCGGTGACCACGCCGATGTTCATCAGCGACTGCCCCACCAGAAACATCAGGCAGCCGCAGGCTACTAAGCGAATGGTCAACTCCCGACAGCGCCCCATCACCCGCCAGCCCAGCAGAGTGTAGAAGGTCAGCAACCCCAGAAAGAACAGGGATCCGGCCAAGCCAAACTCTTCTGCATACACCGAGAAGATGAAGTCGGTGTATTGGATGGGCAGGTAGAACAGCTTTTGCTGGGAGAGGCCATATCCCTTGCCCCACAGGCCGCCGGAGCCAATGGCCAACAGGCTTTGCACCAGCTGGTAGCCATCCCCTTGGGCGTTACCCCAGGGATCCAAAAAAGCCAAGATGCGCCGTCGTTGGTAATCTTTGCTGAGAATGCTCACCACAGCCGCCAGAATCCCCAGCCCCGCTGTAACCAAAAGGGTGAAAGCTGGGATCCCGGCAGTCCAAGCCATGACCCAGAGGGTAAGGCCGCAGATGGCCGTGGTGCCCAGGTTGGGCTGGGCGAGGATCCCCAAGAGCGCAAAGGCGAAGATAACCACCCAGAGGATGCGGAACCAGGGAGGATGGTGAAACCAGCGGCCAAAGATCCAGGATCCCTGCAACACCAACAGGGGCTTGAGCAATTCTGAAGGCTGGATAACAGGGATCACCTTCAAATCCAGCCAGCGGCTGGCTTCCAGGCGGGAAACCCCCAACCCCGGCACCTGGGTGGCCCACACCAGGCCAACTCCCACCAAGCAGAGGATCCCGGCCCAGGGGAACCAGCGCCGCAGCGGGATCTGCACCAGAGCCCAGAAACAGCCCAGACCCAGCCCGGCCCAGAGCAATTGCCGCTTGAAAAAGTAGAGGCCATCGCCGGTGATCCGCTGAGCCACCGGGTAGGAAGCAGAAAACAGCATCAGCAGCCCCAGCACCAGCCAGATCAAGGTGAGCCAGCGCAGCCAGCGAGCCTCAGCATTCCAGGGATCCCTGGAGGGCTTGGCAGCAGGCTCGGAAATGGTTGCCACGGTGTTCAAAGCTGGAGTACTGGTCAAAACTGGCACAGGCGGGGGACAGCAAAATGGTGATGGGTTGAGCGGGCTTCCCCAAGCTCTGAGCTTGACGCGAAAGGGAACAAGCCGCTGCAAAGGCTCTTTCCACCGCTACATCTAGGGTTGGCACCAGCTCAACGTCAGTATAGTGGATCCCCTGGAGGGCCTCCGCCAGGGCTGGGGCAGACTCCCCCATCAGCACCACGCGGGCCACCTTGGCCCGAATCAACTGCAGCCAGGCACTGGGATCCCCCTGCTTGGCCCTTCCTCCGGCAATCAGAATAATGGGTGGGGAAAGGGCGTTGAGCGCCACCCAGCCGGCCTCGTAGTTGGTGGCCTTGCTGTCGTTGACAAAGCGGATAGGGGTGGATCCCACCTGGATTTGCGCCACCCGCTCCAGCCGATGGGGCATGCCGGCAAAAGATCGGATGGCTTTTTGAATGGCAGCGTTGGGGATCCCGGCCAGACGTGCTGCTGCTGCCGCCAAGAGCAGGTTTTGCAGATTGTGTTGGCCAGGGCAGCGTTCTGCAAAGTCCTCCAGCTCCGCCACCATCTCCCCCTGGATGTAGAGGCGGTTTTCCCGCAGGTCAACGGTTGCGGTGGGATCCCGGTCACAACAGCCTTGGGTAGCAACAAGGGAAGTCCAATAGGTATTTTCCCAGTCCTGCCGGCGGCAGCACAGGTAGGGATCCTCGCCGTTGAGCACCCGCCACTGGGCCCGATCCAAAAGGCGAGCCTTAAAGCTGGCATAGCGCTCCAGCGTCCCATGCCGTTCTAGGTGATCGGGAGTGAAGGTGGTCCACACCCCAATGCGCGGCGGCCCTCCAGGAGTGCTGCTCATGAGGCGGCTACTGGCCTCCAACTGGTAGCTGCTCAGCTCCGCCACGATCCAATCCGGCTTGAGCTTTCCCTGGAGCGTTGCCAAAGCCACTTGCGACAGGGGCAGGCCAATGTTGCCGCAGGGGATCCCTTGCAGCCCCGCCGCCTTGAACATCTCCGCCACCAGAGCTGTGGTGGTGCTTTTGCCGTTGGTGCCGGTGATCCCCACCCAGGGTAGGTGGTCAAGATAGATCCAGGCCAGCTCCGCCTCCCCCACCACCGGGATTCCCTGTTGACGCACCTCCTGCAGCAGCGGGTGATCCCAAGCAATACCTGGACTGACCACCACCTGCTTCACCCCTTCGGCCAGTTGAAAAGGCTGCCCCAGCCGAACCGGGATCCCTTCTTGATTGAGCTCAGCCTGCCGCTGTCTGAGAAGAGGGGAATCTTGCTCATCCCAAACCAGCACTTCATAGCCCTGGGCCCGCAACAGCCGCGCTGCCGCCAGCCCCGCAATGCCTAACCCCAAAACTTGATGTTGCACGTTGGTTTCTACTTCTTTCTTTATTTGGGGATCCCTGCTTGGATCTTACCGGTCACGTCCTTGACCCGCATGTTTTTGTTCGACACTCCCCTTGCTTATGGGGGTAACCAGTTGGTGGAGTGGATGGAGTTTTCCTAGCCGCCTGGATGGCTAACTTGGGAATAGGCTGGAGACCAGTCCGCCGGCCACCCTCTACAACCCGTGCAGATTTGTCTTTGGCGTAGAAAGGATTCCACCTAGCCTGCCAGCCTCACTTTGTGGATGCTGTAGGAAATTTTCTTTCCTATGCATCATCAGTTCAATCTTCCAAAGGATCCAACTTGGGATCCAGACTCTTGGCAGTCAGACGCAGAGCCTCCGCCTGCTCCATTACCCGTGGAGCTTGCACTGCCGTTTCAAGGCCCTGGCGATAGCTCTCCCACAGGGGCATTTCTGGGTAGGTCTGCTGCAACTCGCTGATCTGATCCAGAAGGGCCTCCAGCCAGCCGGCCGTGCTCCAGGTGAGCAAAAACTGGAAGGGGTTCCAGAGGTTGAGCTGCCGCCCCAATTCATTTAGGCTCTCGTTGCGAATGGGCGGATCGAAGATGTCCGCCACGGTCATCAACTGGCGGGCCAGCAGGGGTCTGAGGATTTTCTCGGCAGCTTCCACCACAGCAGGGATGGCAGCCTGGATCTGGTTGGGTCTGGGAATGTTCCGCGCCTGGGGCAAGGCTTGCAGCACCAACTCCAGTCGCCGCTCTGCCTCTGCCGATTCCAAAGCCGATTCCAGGGTGGTGCCCACACTGAGAAACACTTCTCCCGTCAGCAGCCGCACTGCATCGATGACCAGGTGATACAAGGGGGGGATCACGAGCTTAATCCACTCACTCTGGAAAAACTCCCGCAGCCGCCGTGCCGCATAGTCCCCCACTTGGGTGGTCTGGATCCCCACTTGAGTGAGATTGAGATACCAGTCGGGAGGAGATCCCTTGGGATCCAGCCAACGGCGCAGCGTTTGCCATTCTTCTTCTGTGAGGGCAGTTCGTCCCTGTTTTAAGCCGGTTCGCCGCAGCTTGCCCTCGGCATTCAAGAGCTTGCGCAGCTCCGGTGTGCCCAGCAAGGACAAGGCACCTGCCGAACCCACACTGCCGATCTCGATGGCGATCAAGGCGGCCAACAAGGCGGCTGAGGCCTTTACTTGAATCTGGCCGCTTTTGTCCATCACCAAAGGCAGGCGGCTGTTGCCATAGGCACGGGCACTCATCGCCTCCAGAGCAGAGCGTTGGTCAGAGGTCAGCGTCCGAGCCCAAGAAGGGATCCCATCTGGATGGGCCGGTTCCTGTAAGCCGTGATACAGCAAGCTGGCCACCCAGGCGCGATCCGCAGCCTGCCGCAAAGAGCCAATGACCACTTCCCATTGGCAGGGGTTAAGCAGGGGCAAGAGCGCTTGCAGCTCTCGGTGGATGGGCTCTGGGGATCCCGCCGTTCTCGACTGTTCCAGAGTGCTTTGCAGCCGATCCCGCGCCTCTCGGCACAGCCCGCCCCACTCCAGTTGCAGGCGAGCCAGGGTCTGTTGCACCGTCTCTTCGGAGCGACGGGGTAGATCCTGCCAGCCCGCTTCCAGCTGCCGCCACAGCTCCTCCCAGTTCAGGCCCTCAGCAGCGCCATTGACGGCATCTGAGGCAACCTTTGAGCTGGGCGAGGCATTTTGGGGCTCGGAATGGAAAGGGGGATCCAGAGGTTCAGACATGGACAGAATCCGCTTCAAGGGGATCACGGGCATTATAGCTAGGGGTAAAACGCCAGCCGAGGCAAACCCAACGTTTCCGGCCATCCCATCATCAAGTTGAGACACTGCACCGCCTGCCCTGCTTGCCCTTTCATCAGGTTGTCGATCACCGACAGGACAATAACGCGGTTGGTGCGGCTGTCCACCTCCACCCCGATCATGCAGGTGTTGGTGCCGGAGACCCATTTGGTTTGCGGGTAAACCCCCCGCGGCAGCACCTTCACCCAAGGAGATTGGCGATAGAAAGCATTGTAAATGGTGAGCAAATCTTCCCCCACAAAGCCGGGATCCCGCAGAGTGGCATACAACGTGACGTGGATCCCCCGCACCATGGGCACCAGATGAGGCGTAAATTGCACGGTGATGGGGGTGTGGGTCAGGTCGGTGCAAGCTTGCTCGATCTCGGGCGTATGGCGGTGCTGGGCCACTCCATAGGCTGCCAGAGAGCCGTCCACTTCGGCAAACAGGGATCCCACCTTGGGGGTACGACCTGCCCCCGAAACGCCGGATTTGGCATCGAAAATGAGGCTGTCCAGCTCCACCAACCCCTGCCGCAGCAGAGGAGCAACCGCCAACAATGAGGCAGTGGGATAGCAGCCGGGACAGCCTACCAGTTGGGCTTGGGCAATCGCCTCGCGGTAAAGTTCCGGCAACCCATAGACCGCCTGCTCATTGGCCTGGCGATAGGCAGGGCTGGGCCAGTTGGGATCCGTCTGACCCATGCGGTACCAAGATTGGTAGGTGGCCAGGTTGCGAAAGCGGTAATCCGCCGACAGATCTAAGACTTTGCACCCTTTGGCCAGCAAGGGCGGGGCCAGCTCGGCAGCCAGCCCATTGGGGAGAGACAAAAACACCACATCGCTGTTGGCGGCAATGCGATCCACCTCTACCGGCTGAACGGTCAGATCCACCGCCTGGGCCAACTGGGGATAGAGATCCCCGTAGCGCTTGCCGGCGCTGTCTTGCCCGGCCAGGTAGGTGATCTGCACGCCGGGATGCTCGCTCAGTAACCGCACCAACTGTACCCCTCCGTAGCCGGAAGCGCCGACAATGCCAATGCGGACAGGCTCTGTGGGGTGGGGTGGGCGGGGCGCCATGTTGGCCATGGGGGGGCTGCCTGTGCAAGAGGGTTACATGAGGGTCTGCCCTAAGTTCTATCGCATTTTCTTACCCCATTTGACGCTGCATCTTGTCCATTCGCGTTTTCATTCGCGTTAGCGTTGCGTGGCCATCCAGGGGGATTTGTTATGCTGGGTTCACCTGAGCCGCTCGGGCCTTGGCAGCGGCTTCCGTAATATCTGTCTATGTTCTGTGTAGCTTTCTAATCTACGGTCTATGCACTATGAGCGATTGATCAACATGGTCTTGCGGGCCTACGGCCAAAGCAGCCGCCATGGCCTGGATCAGGAAACTCTGACCCTCTACTCAGAAGGCCCCTACACCCTCTACAAGCTCACTTCCCATTTCGATCGCCGCTCCATTTTTGTGTTGGCCCAGAATCAGCGGGATATGTTTGTTTCTGGCGATGCGTTTAACAACAAGCTGATCCCAGGGGAATGGCAGGCGTGGCTGCACCAGAAAGCGTTGGGCATTGCCCCCGACACGGCACAAGCAGGTTAGCGAAAGGATCCCCAAGCCCGCGCCCCGCCTGTTGAGATCCAGCCCATGCTGACAATGGCCGCCTACTTCCAGCTCAGAGGGTGGTGGGATCCACAGGTCGCTCCACCTGTCCAGAATCTACCCGCCACTGGCCAAAACCCCTGGCTGAACCTGTCGGGGCACCACCGAGAGACGATCCAGATCGGCACAATAGGCCAGATCCTGATCGTTTTCCGGCCCCAGCCCCAACAACCGTTGCCCGTGGCTAGAGCGCCGCAACAAACCCAGCAGATCGTCCTGCCAAGTTTGGTAGAGGGCCAAGGCCGCCACCGCCTCGTCGTTGCCCAACTGGTTCAAAGAGCAGCCCAAGCGATGCAAGATGGCTCCGGCACAGGCAGTATCTTCCAGCGAAAAGGCCCCTTCCCACCCGGATCCCACCAGCCACACCTCCGCAAAGGATCCCCGTCTGAGAAAGTCCACCACGGCTCCCAAGTTCACCAGGGCTGCTGTAATCACCACTGGGATCCCTTCCAGGCGCTGTAGGCTGCGCGTGCCGTTGGTGGTGCTCAGGAAGATGCGCTTGTCCCGCACGCGGTCGGGAGTGTAGTCGAGGGGGGAGTTGCCCAGATCAAACCCCGCCACCGCTTTACCCCCCCGTTCCCCGGCCAAAAGCCGCTGGGAAGCCGGCCAGTTTTGGCTTGCCTCTTGGAGCTGCTGCAGGTGGGCAAACACCTGTACCGCTTCTGCTCCTGCTGCCAGCGCTGTGGCAATGGTGGTGGTGGCCCGCAGCACATCAATGGCCACCGCACACTCCGGGATCCCGGATGAAGGCACCTGTTCAGGCGTATGGAAGTGGAAAAAACGCATGGAGCAAGGGGTAAGGATCGAAAACGTCAGAACTCACGCCGGGCGAACACCAACACCGCCAGAATCAGCAGCAAAAGGGTGTAAACCAAGCCGTACAGTGCATCTCCGAGAAGTTCTGCTGGGGGCGGAACTTGGCCGTAAACCGCAGCATCTCTCAAATTGAGGCGCTCCAAATCCGGCAGGATCAAATAAATCACCTCAAACAGTTTGCCAAATCCGGCATCTTTCACCAGCTTGCTCAGTTGCAGCAGGGCGCGGCTGGCATGGCCCATCAGGAACAGGGCAATGGTGTAGAGGGTGGCCAGAATCGAGGAAGTGAAAACCCCGAACAGTAGGGCTGCGGCAACGATCAGCACCAGCTCCAAGAAAGTGAAGACCGTCGCCCAGAGAATGGCCAAAAGGGGGATCGGGGCCTGCACCAGCAGCAAGCTCAGCAGAAACACAACCGTCATCAGCAGCACCAGCACCGACAGCAGCGCCGATAGGCCCAGATGCTTGCCGACAATGAACTCTGCCCGGCTCATGGGTTTGGCGATCAGCACATACACCGTGCGTTTTTCAATCTCCTTATTCACCAGCCCTGTGCCCACGAAAATGGCCACGATCAGGCCGAAGAAGTGAATGGCTGCCAACCCCAGGTCGGCAATGATTTTGTTGTGGGCCTGGTTGGCCACCTGCGGGATCAAAACAGTGGCTCCCAGCATGGCCACCGCAAATACCATCACCAGGTAGAGAATCCGATCCCGAATCGTTTCCCGGAAAACGTTGTGGGCAATGGCCACCACGCGCGACGCATCCATGGCTGAACCCAAAGCTGTGATGATTCGACTGGTACACTGGTAACAGATCCAGCCTTTATTCTATGCAGTTCCAGGCCCAGATTCAGATTCACCTACGCCCCTCTGTTCTCGATCCCGCCGGGGCTGCGGTTCAGTCCAGCTTGCATCAGCTGGGGCATACCCAGGTACAGCAGGTGCGCATTGGCAAGCATATCCAACTGCAGCTAGAGGCCCCCGACGCCGAGACCGCCCACCGCCAGGTGGATGAGCTGTGCCATCAACTGCTGGCCAACCCGGTGATTGAGACTTATCAAATCCAAGTGGCTGCCATCGGTGGTTAATTTGATGGGTTCACGCGATTTGGGGTTGATCTGATGGCCATTCCAAAAATACCCCCAACCCCTCTTCCATCCCTCTAATCTGACCATCTTCTTTCCTCTCACTTAAGGGATCCCAATGGCTGGCGTGAGGTTTGGCGTTGTTGTTTTTCCGGGTTCCAACTGCGACCGAGATGTAGCCTGGGTAACCCGCGGCCTCTTGGGCTGCCCAACGCGGCTGATCTGGCACCGAGAGACGGATTTGTCGGAGCTGGATGTGGTGGTGCTGCCGGGGGGCTTCAGCTATGGGGATTATTTGCGTTGTGGGGCCATCGCTCGTTTTGCTCCGGTGATGGGATCCCTGAAGGAGCACGCGGCGCGAGGGGGCTATGTGCTGGGCATCTGCAATGGCTTTCAGATCTTGACAGAGGCGGGCCTGCTGCCGGGGGCGCTGGTGCGCAATGCCAACCTGCACTTTATCTGCGACCGAGTGGGGATCCGTATAGAACGGCAGGATCTTCCCTGGACAAGCGCGTATCCCCAGGGATCCACCCTAACCCTGCCCATCGCCCATGGGGAAGGCCGCTATACCTGCGACCCGGATACCCTCAAGCAATTGCAGGATCAAGGGCAGATCGTCTTTCGCTATGCTCCGGTTGCGCCCAACGGCTCTGTGGACAACATCGCCGGCATTTGCGATCCCAGCGGTCGGATCTTGGGTTTGATGCCCCACCCCGAGCGGGCAGCAGATCCTGATTTGCCAGGGCAGGATGGGATCCCCTTTTGGCAGTCGATTTTGCGCAGCTTCGCCGCCTAACTCTTCTCCAGGAGAACTCACCCCTGCCCCGGCCCTCGAGACAACACCTGGCGAACTTGATTCACCATCTCCTCATGATCCACCACCGGCTTGGCAATGTAGCCATCTGCCCCGCTCTGGGCCAAAAATGCCTCGCGGTCGCCGCGCATCGCATGGGCCGTCACCAAAATGATGGGGATGGAGCTGCTTTTCGGATCCGCCTTCAACAGTTGGGCAATGCGGATCCCGTCCACCGCCTCGCCGCGAAAGGTGCTCTGGGACAGGGAAACATCCAACAAAATGACATCCACCTCGTGCCCCTGGGCCAGCTTCAAAATCTGCTCCACATCCTGGCTGTGAAAGACCTCAAACCCACCCCGCCGTCGCAACACCTTCTCAAAAACACGGGCGTTGATCGGATCATCTTCCACCAGCAGCACTGTTGCCATCGTTAACCCAATCTTGAATCTGAACCCAAGCTAAGCTGTCTCTGGGATCCCAAAAGCCATCCTAAGGCATCCTTAGCGAGTTCAATTTGAGCAGTAGGACAAGCGTTCTCCTACAGAGTACTGAAGAGTACCGAAAAGGGTCTCAGTAGCTCTGAGAACTCCCCCCTCCTCTCCCAAAAGGAAGGATCCTCAGGTTGCCGCTACTTGACTATTTATTTTGGAATCTTATTTTGGAATCACTCCATTCCGAGTTGCCGCTACCCAACCGCAAATAGGAAAGCCGGAGAGAGCTCCGGCCCCATCCAGAACTAAGCCTAAACCACAAATCTCAAAAGAGACTGACCTTCCCTCTGCCTTGCTTGAGCCCGGCACAGCAGGAACGGCAGCCACTACCCTGGGTTACTTCTTGGTAATTCTCGGAGTTTCCCGAAAGGCAACTGCGAAAAATAAAAGGCCCAACGTCAAAAACAGGATAAAGGTGTAGGTGATGACTTCCATACGAAACCTCCAAGTCAGAATTGCTAAGGATTGCTAAGGGGGGCTTGATTCCAGATTAACTCGGAGCCGCCAGCACCCCATCTCCAAAGTGAAGCAGAGTGCCGACGGCATCGCCGAAAAGGGCTCTAGGCTTCCTGAACCTTGCGAGTGGTGGGATCCCCTACTTTCTGGAAGACGCCAAACTCCACCATTTCCTCGCTCATATTCGGGTCAATACCGGCGAACACATCGCGGAAGAGAGTGCGAGCGCCGTGCCAGATGTGGCCAAAGAAGAACAGCAGGGCAAAGACCGCGTGAGCAAAGGTAAACCAACCGCGGGGGCTGGTGTGGAAGGTGCCGTCCGCCTTGGGGGTTTCTCGGTCGAACTCAAACAACTGACCCAACTGGGCCTGGCGGGCATATTTCTTGACGGTTGCCGGGTCGGTAAACACCTGACCGTCCAGCTTGCCGCCGTAAAACTCCACCGTCACGCCCACCTGCTCAAAGCTATAGCGAGACTCCGCCCGACGGAAAGGAATGTCTGCCCGCACCACGCCATCGGCATCCCGCAGAATAACCGGGAAGGTTTCGAAGAAATTGGGCATCCGCTGCACCGTCAGCTCGCGCCCTTCGCGGTCACGGAACACCGGGTAGCCCAGCCACTCGATGGCAATGCCATCCCCTTTGTTCATGGGGCCAGCTCGGAACAGACCCCCCTTGGCCGGGCTGTTGCCCACGTAGTCGTAGAAGAGCAAAGATTTGGGCAGGGAGTTGTAGGCCTCGCTGCGGGTCATCCCGGCTTCCATAGCCGCATTTACCCGGCGGTTAATCTCCTGGTTGAAATAGCCAGAATCCCATTGGTAGCGGGTGGGACCAAACAGCTCCACAGGGGTAGTGGCGCTGCCGTACCACATGGTTCCGGCCACCACAAAACCGGCAAAAAACACCGCCGCAATCGAGCTGGAAAGCACCGTCTCGATGTTCCCCATTCGCAGAGCGCGATAGAGGCGCTGGGGTGGGCGTACCGTGATGTGAAATAGACCTGCAATGATGCCCACAATGCCGGCAGCAATGTGGTGGGCCACCACCCCTCCGGCGTTGTAGGGGTTAAAACCGGCTGGCCCCCATTCCGGTGCTACCGGCTGGACGTGTCCCGTCGTCGCATAGGGATCGCTCACCCACATCCCCGGGCCAAACACCCCCGTCAGGTGAAAGGCGCCAAACCCAAAGCAGAGGATCCCGGCCAACAGCAGGTGGATCCCAAATATTTTCGGCAGATCCAAAGCCGGCTCGCCGGTGCGGGGATCCCGGAACAGCTCCAGATCCCAGTACACCCAGTGCCAGCAGGCAGCCAAGAAGAGCAAGCCGGACAAAACGATATGGGCAGTGGCTACCCCTTCAAACGTCCAGAAGCCCGCATTGGCTACGCTCTCGCCGTAGATATTCCAACCGCCCCAGGAGTTGACCACCCCCAGGCGAACCATAAATGGCATGACAAACATGCCCTGACGCCACATCGGATTCAGGACAGGATCCGACGGATCGAAAATGGCCGTCTCATAAAGCGCCATTGATCCGGCCCAACCTGCTACCAGAGCGGTATGCATCAGGTGAACCGCGATCAGGCGACCTGGGTCATTCAGTACAACCGTATGGACCCGATACCACGGTAGTCCCATAAAGCTCGGTCCTCCACGTTCTCCAACACTTACGCGATATCCAGTCAAACAATTAAGCCGACATCTTACCTGGGATCCTGACCTGAGCAGTTTCTTCAGAGTCGAGGGGTGCCGCACCCGCTTGAACCCCTGAGCGCACCCAACTAGGATATCGCTCTCAGAATTTCCATCGCGGGCATCAAACAGTATAACGAAACGCTACCGACCTGAGTGGCTTCAGGCAGGATGCCGTCTCACTTTAGGCATCATCTTCCCAGATCTCTCGCCAGAGATTAAAAATATGACTTAAAATGTTACAATACTTAGCAACTGTGAGCGCTCTCCTGGCTCAGTCTGAAAGGTGTCGTGGTTTCTGGCAGGGGTATGGCAACGATCCGCTTCGTCAACGAGAACCGAGAGATCTTCGTCGCTGAAGGCGCTAACCTGCGCCTGAAGGCTCTGGAAAACCAGATCGATCTCTACAAAATGATGGCCAAGCTGCTCAACTGCGGCGGCAACGGCCAATGTGGCACCTGTGTGGTGGAGATTGTCGAGGGATCCGAGCATCTCTCCCCTCGCACCGAGGCAGAAAACCGCAAGCTCAAGCGCAAGCCCGATAGCTACCGCCTTGCCTGCCAGACCAAAGTGCTGGGGGATGTTTCCGTCAAAACAAAGCCCTAGCCTTGGCCCGCCTGTTTTCCCTTTGGGCAAGTCGCACCTCAGAGTGGTATGCTGACTGCCAGTTGGGCTTGTGGCATTTGTGAGTTATGGAGACGAACTACCTGGGCATCTTGGCCACCCTCTTAGTTGTTCTGGTGCCCGCCATCTTCCTGGTGATTTTGTACGTGCAAACCTCCAGCAGATCTGGCGACTGACCGGGCAACTCCCACTGGCTCAAGTCGGGTAAATCCTGGTCAAAAGGGGGGATCCCCTGTGTAGGAGGGGATCCCTTCGTCTTTTGTCGTCTAGGCTGGGCGAATTAAGGGTATTTGGAGCTCTATCGGTCAAGCTGTTGCTTGAGCTGACCTAGCCCTGTCGAAAGTCCCCGCAGGCTCATACAAAAACTCAAACAGGTTGCCGTCGGGATCCTTGCCATAGAAAGAGGCAGTGCCATCCCGGTGGCTGTGGATTTCCCCCACCGGGATCCCTTGGGATTTCAGGCGCTGGTGCTCTTGCCGAAGCTCCTCCAGGTTGTCGAAGACAAAGCCAAAGTGGGGCCCTGCTGCGCGATAGCCCGGCCCCAGCAGTGCCAGCCCATCCTCTCCTGCCTTCATGTAGGCCCAGTCGGGATCCTGCCAGACGTTAACCATGCCCAGCTTTTGGTAGAACTCCACCGCCTTGGGAATGTCCTCTACCCGGATGGCGACATGCCCGAGTTGTCTAAGTGCCATGTCATCCTCTGTGCTCAATTGAGCCAACTGCAATGGTTCTTCTACAGATCAGCTTGACACACTCCCCGCCGCAAAGGGCAGGGATCCCTGCAGCAAGACAGGGCTCTAGACCTGACTTCTTGAGAACTTGAGACAGGGATCCCAACCCAGTCCATAGGCGAGACAGACGATGGCCTTTTTCAAGCCTTCAGGGCAGGGATGGGCCAAGGCTTACCCTGTTGGCTGCGCGGCCAAGAACTGCTCCAGCTCACTCAAAGCCTCTGCATCCATTTTGGTTTGCATGGGGCAAAACTTTGGCCCACACATGGAGCAGAACTCTGCCGTTTTGTAGATATCTGCCGGCAAGGTTTCGTCGTGATATTCTCTGGCGCGTTCTGGATCCAAAGACAATTCAAACTGCCGGTTCCAGTCGAAGTTATAGCGAGCTCTGGACATCTCATCATCGCGATCCCTGGCCCCAGGCCGATGACGGGCAATGTCGGCAGCATGGGCGGCAATTTTGTAGGCAATGAGGCCGTTGCGCACGTCCTCAGCATTGGGCAAACCCAAGTGTTCCTTGGGGGTGACGTAGCAGAGCATTGCCGCACCATACCAGCCAGCCAAGGCCGCCCCAATGGCGGAGCTGATGTGGTCATAGCCTGCCGCAATATCGGTTACCAAAGGCCCCAAAACGTAGAAGGGAGCTTCGTCGCACTCCTCCATTTGCTTGCGCACGTTAAATTCAATTTGATCCATCGGCACGTGCCCCGGCCCTTCTACCATCACCTGCACATCGTGCTCCCAGGCCATGCGGGTCAGCTGGCCCAGGGTTTTCAACTCCGCCAGTTGCGCCTCATCAGAGGCATCGTGCAAACATCCCGGTCGCAAAGAATCTCCCAGACTAAAAGAAACATCGTATTTCTTGAAAATCTCGATAATGTCGCGGAAGTGGGTATAAAGCGGGTTTTGTTTGTGGTGGGCCAACATCCAACGGGCCAGGATCCCACCCCCACGAGAAACAATTCCCGTCAGGCGATGGCGCACCAACGGCAGATATTCGATCAGGATCCCGGCATGGATGGTCATGTAGTCCACCCCTTGCTGGGCCTGCTTTTCGATAATATGCAAGATATCTTCTGCCGAGAGTTTTTCGACATTGCCATGCACGCTTTCTAGGGCCTGGTAGATGGGCACCGTGCCAATGGGCACTGGAGAAGCTTGGATAATGGCTGTGCGAATTTCATCCAAATCGCCCCCGCCAGTGGACAGATCCATAACGGTATCGGCGCCGTATTTGATGGCCAATTTCAGCTTTTCCAGCTCTTCGGCCAAGCCGGAAGAAGTAGGGGAAGCGCCAATGTTGGCATTGACTTTGCACCGGGAAGCGATCCCAATGCACATCGGCTCGAGGTTGGTGTGATTGATGTTGGCAGGGATGATCATGCGACCCCGGGCCACTTCCGAGCGGATCAGTTCCGGCGGCAGGTTTTCCCGCCGGGCCACATACTCCATCTCTTCGGTAATCACGCCCTGACGGGCAAAGTGCATCTGCGTTACATTTGCTTGCCCACGGCGACGGGCAACCCATTCGCTGCGCATGTTGTCAACTCCAGTGCTCGCTTTCCTACGCTGGTATGAACCAGATCAGGTTCTGAGGATGTAATCTCAGCCTGGGGGGGGGATCCCCAGACACTCCTAGCGTGGTGTGATCATATCACCGAAATAGAGATGAGGCGGGGAGCTTTATAGTCTTTATTAAAAGAGTTTGAGATAGTACTAACCCTCACCCCTGGCCTTTCTCCCCATGAGATCCTGACCCTCACAGGGATCCCAGCCAGCGCCGCCAGCTCCACCAGAGCCCCTTTTTCCTGCGGGCCCGGAACAGTTCGGCTACTTCTTCCCCGCTGGGTCGGGCCACAAAGGTTTTGAGAACGCTGTAGAGGCCGGGCTCTTCCTGCTGCCACACGCTCCAGGGATCCGGATAGGCCCGAAACAGGGCCCCCTCCACCAGGGAGCGCAGGTAGTAGCTGGTCTCAAAGGTGCTCAGGAACCGCTGACGCAGTCGGCGACCGGCCAGACCCACCCCCACGGTGGCGGCATCCTGCAATTGGGGGTTGAGGAGAACGACGGGTTTGGGATCCCGTCCTTTGGAAGTCAGTCCAGAGGGATCCCCGCCGCTGACCGCTTGGCAAACCCGCTCCACCTGATCCAAGCTGTAAACCGCGGGCATCACCAGCAGGAGGCTCTGTTCTGGGGTAGGTTGAGTCCGGGAAGTCAAGCTCTGTAATTCAATCCCTTCTGGCAGGGATCCCCATTCCCGCTGGGCCAGGGCTGCTCCGCCGGCATCGCTGAATAGCACCAAAGCAGGCGGTTGCAGCAGCTCCAAGAACGGGCGGGACAATACTTCTGGCTTGATGTCGGGGGCCAGGATCTCAATGAGCAGGCGGCGATATCCTGCTTGCATGGCCAAGCGAGTTGCCCGAATGGCTTGTTCGCAGGCTTGGGCCAGATCGACGGGCAGGTCGGGAAATTGAGTCAGTTGCAGTTGCTCCGCCACAGCTCAGATCCAAATCAGATCCAACAAGGTTCAAGAAACGGTTGCCTAGCCTGACGAGTCTTCCCAAGCCTTGTGGGTGAGCAATTCCTCCAGCACCCGCACGCCCCGCAGTTGGTTGGAAAGGGGCAGGTGGCCCTTGGGGGCGGAGAGATCCCAGATGAACTCGTCAGGGTAGCGAGTCCAGTGGTAGCCCTGCTTCCAGCCAATGAGCGGCCAGAGGCGCTCCCAGTTGCGATTCACCCCCAACCACAATTGTCGCTGCACAGAGTAGCCAAAGCGATCCCCGGAGGCCGCCCGCCACAGGCGATCGATCGTGCGCAGATCCTCGACCGGGATCCGGCTCACCTCGGAAAAATACAGCCAGCCCCGCCGCGCCGCCCCCTCTCCTGCCGCCCGACATAGCAGTTGTAGGCTCAGCCGATCCGCCTCCAGCCAGGCTCCCGCCGATAACAGCTCCTGTAGAGGACGATAGTCGATATTCAGGGCTGAAGTCAGAGGGACGGTCACCATTGCCAAGTTGCAAAAGGTCTCCCTTGATTTTAGTCCCTGCTGTCCGTCCCCTCAGGTTTCAGGCGGGTACTTGGGCGGATCCCCGAAGATGATGCGATAGCCGATGTACGCCACCCCCAACAGCCCTGCCAGGATCCACAAGAAAGCCGAAAAGGGCATGTAGGAAAAAAAGACAAGATAAACCCGGCGACTGAGCCAAGAAAAAATAAGATAGACTGCCGCCAAAATGCCGATCCCTTGCAAGGTGCGAAAAGCCGGCACCCGCGAGAGAGGCATGCGCTGCCGCGCCACCCAGATGGAGCTAAGAAAAGTCCAGGGAGGCACCAGCAGCAAGAACATATCCGCCTGCTTCACCACCGCCTGCCAGCCGGCGGTGTTGGTGGCATAGGCCAAGTAGCCCGCCCAGAGGACAAGAGTTACCGCTCCCAAGCCGATACTTAAGCTGAGCAAAAAAGGCTCCTCCCATTGGCCTGGGATCCAGTCGCAGAGAACCCAAACCACCCAAGGGGTGGCAAAGAGCAAAAGCGCAATGGCTAAGCCATTGGCGTTGAGCTGGGTAAAAAACGTCTCCAGAGTCATGAACAGCAAAAGGAGCGAACGTCACCCTTGATGGTAATGATTCCTCCTTGAGGAAGCAATTCAATCCGTATACAAATCCACCTATTGTGGGCAATGCCCGCAAGGTTCACGGCCCGTCCGGGCATTCGTGTAAGCCTTGCCAAGCAACAACAGCGGGGATGGAAGTGGGAAAAAGAAAAGGGATCCTTGACACTGGCCAGGGATCCCTTCCTGTAGTCTTTCCTAAAAAGCTCAAGACATTTTCTATGGCGTTGCTGAGGGAATTAACCCAAGCCACTCTCCCCTTTTGCAAGAAGTGAGTCTGGCATCGGAATCCCTACTCCTCCGGATCCATCCGCCTCAGTCCATTAACCCAATCTACAGCCCTTGCAGCACCGTATCGGGGCGGGCCGACAGATTCTGGATGCGGGTATCCTGGGCAGGCGGGGTGTCTGCTTGGGTGAACACGCCGATCTGCCGCAAATACCGAGCCAAGGCATCTTGCTCGCTGCCGGGGGTGTCGAAGGTAATGCCAGAGCTGGGGGCCAAGTTGACCCGGTTGGGGTTGGACAGGCGAGGGAAGGGATAGTCATCCCCACCATTGGCCAAGAAGTCCAGGGTCACCAGGCGGAAGGTGCGTCTGGGATCCCCTTGCACTTGGCCGTTGCGCACCACCACATCCCGACCTGTGGGCGTATCCACCCGCAAGGAGAGGACGCGGGATCCCGGTGGCCGCGAGGGATCAAAGCTAAAGGCAAAGCCGCCAATTTGCGGGAAGCGGCCCGGCGTAGCTCCCGGCTGGGTTTGCGCCACCCCGTGTTCCACTATCTGCTTCAGTTCCTCAGCGGTGACGGTCAACAGAGAGAGGCCGTTGTTAAAAGCAAGGGCCGTTTCGATGTCCAGCTGAGAGATTTGACCGGACTGCTTGCCGGCCTCAGGGTTAGCAACCGGTGGGATCCGCCGCACCGGCTCGCCGCCGCCACCCCCTGTGGTAGCTCCGATGGGAGCGCGAATGCCGCCACCATTTTTCAGGGAGATGACCGTAGAAGGATCAACCGTTCTGGCGTAGGCCAGGTTGGCATCGGCAGTGAGGTTGCCCAGGTTGGTTTCCTCGGTGCGCACCTCTGCCCGCAGGCCGTTGAGAAATTGGGTGGTGGAGCCGAAGGTGCGGCCATCCTTGGTGCGGATGATGTTGCCGATCTCATTGGCCACCCGAACCACGTCAGGATTGGGGGTGCCCCTGACAGCTGCTACCCCTTGGTCGTCGGTGGCATAGGCACCGCTCACCGGGTCAATGCGGGCAATAACCCCGTTGGCGTCAAAGCTGACCACCAGGCGGCCCACGTAGCGATAGTTGGAGCCGGTGTTGACCACCGCCACCGGTTGACCACTGGCAGAGGAGCGCAAGATGGGGTAGTCACCCGTGCGGGTATCCGGCAAATCGGTGCGCAGGCGGTCGGTGGGCTTGGCAATCACCCGGTGGGATCCCCCGGCAATGATGATGTCCACATTTCGCAATTGGCTGGCCAGGGCTACCTCGTTTTGCAACTGCTGCAGGTGGGCCAGGAGGATAATTTTGTTGATGCCTTGGGCAGTGAGTTGATCGACAAAGCCCTGGATTAGAGCGGCACTCACCTGGTCAGTATCGTCCACCCTGCCTTCCACCCTCACCTCTGGGCCGGGGCTAGAGATGGCCGCCAAACGGGTGGTGGTGGCTCCCACCAGACCGATCCGCTGCCCTCCTACCGTGATCACCGCCGTCTTGGCGATCTTGCCGCGGATAGAGCTGGCCTCTTGACCATCAGCAGCAAAGTCAGAGCTAGCCAATTCGCCGGTACCGCTGAAGCTGAGGTTGGCGCTCAAGTAGGGAAAACGAGCCCCAGCGTAGCCGCGGCCAGTGTCGGGCCGGATGAGGTCGCGAATTTGGCGCGTGCCCTGGTCGAACTCGTGGTTGCCGAAGGCAGCCGCCTCAAAGCCAATGGCGTTGATGATCTCGATATCGGCTTTGCCAGGGGTGAGGTTGTAACGGCCTTGCAGAGACCGATCCGTGCTGGCGTTGTAGAAGGGGCTGGGGATATAGTTGTCCCCACTGGAGAGCACCACCGTGTTGGGAAATTGGGGGCGCAGAGCATTCACCACCGCCGAGAAGCGCGGCGCATCTTGTACGGCAGCTATCGAGGCTTCCAAGTCGCTGGCGTGTAGGATTTGTAGGGTAAAAGCGGGCGGCTGAGTCGAGAGGGCCACATTGGGATCCGAGGCGATAAACCCTGCCCCTCCACTGGGGGGAACAGAGCTGCTGGTGCCGCAGGCGCTGGCCAAACCCAACACCAGACAGCACAGCCCAACCCAAAAGCCTTTGACCAAGGCCATCCCATACCGACGCCACTCCCTTGTAGGGGAAGGCCCTCGGGTGTAACAAGCTGATTTCATCATGATGATTGCTTCACTCCATCCACGAGCATCCAGGAGACGAGGCGCTTCCGCGTTCACGTTACCAGGGGTGGGATGGGGGTTTCGTTATGGCCTGTCTAAGGTTAGGTCAAGTTTAGGTTAAGCTTCCCATGGATCCCAGCCAAATTGTTGCAAGTCCACCTGGCCCTCGGCGTCGAAGTGGATCCCTTCGGTTTGCAGCAGCGCTTTCTGCAGGTCGTCGTAGCCCAGGCGAAAAGGGGAGTAGGAAATGCAGCCCTGGGCGTTGATCACCCGGTGCCAAGGGATGTCGGTGTTTTGGCCTTGCAGGCGAAACAAAGCATAGCCCACCTGGCGAGCATAGCCGGGGTAACCGGCAACCCGCGCCACCTGCCCATAGGTGGCCACTCGGCCCGGCGGGATCCGCCGCACCACTTCGTAAAAGCGCTGGTAGAGGCTAGTAGATGGAGCGCTAGTGGAGCCAGACTGGGTCACAGGGATCCTCGCTCAAACTTGGCAGACAATAAGATGTGGAACGGATTGGATCCCCGGGTCCATGAGCTATTTAATCGCGGTACTGCCGGATCGCATAGCCGCTGAGGCGGCCTGCAGCGCCCTGGAACAAGCCGGCTTTTCCCTGGAGCGATTGCATCTGCTGGGGCGGGGCTACAAGAGTGCCGACGAGTTTGGGCTGATTGACCCGGCCCAAGCGGCCCGCCGTCAGATGCGGCGCCTGGCCATTTGGTTGGTGCCCTTTGGCTTTTTGGCCGGGGTGGGGTTCAGCGTTTTGAGTGGTTTGGATACCTTTGCCTGGGCGGGACCTATAGGCAACCACCTGATCGGCGGCCTATTGGGCGCGATGGGCGGGGCCATGGGCAGCTTTTTCGTCGGCGGCGGAGTGGGCTTGTCTGGTGGCTCCGGCGATGCTTTGGCTTACCGCAACCGCCTCGCTGCGGGCAAGTACGTGCTCATTGTGGAAGAAGAGAACGAAACCCGCCTCCGCGAAGCCACGCGGATTTTGCGCCAGTTTGAGCCGGAAAATCTGCAAGGGTACAGAGAGCGCCCCTAGACTGGGAGATCTGGGCAGCTATTGAGAGAACTCAGGGAGGTCCAAAAGCATGTCTTGGCTGTGGCAGCAAGTCCCATCGCCGCTTGGGCGGTGGCGGAAGGAAGGGATCCCCAGCTTTGCCGCTGCTGGGGGTGCACTGGCAGTTACGGGGTTTTTTTCGCCGGCTTTTGCCCACCACGCCCTGGGAGGGAAACTGCCTGCAACGGCCTGGGAGGGATTTCTCTCCGGGCTGGCTCACCCTGTCATTGGCTTGGATCACCTGGCCTTCGTCGTGGCCATCGGTCTTGTGGCGGCGGGGCAGCCCTGGCGCTACGGGATCCCGCTGGGCTTTGTGTTGGCAGGTTTGGTGGGCACTGGGATCCACCTGGCCGGCTGGGATCCCCTGGGACTGACGGAGCTGGCCATTGCCTCTTCCGTGGTTCTCTTCGGCTTGCTGCTGGTGCAACCGCGGCAGATCCCAAGTTGGCTCTTGCTAATAGGGGGATCCCTGGCGGGGCTATTCCATGGCTATGCCTACGCCGAAACCATTATCGGCGCCCAACCCATGCCTTGGGTGGGATATCTACTGGGGTTGAGCACCGTCCAGTATGGGGTAGCTCTCCTGGCCCTTTGGGCAGCAGAACGCTGGGGGTTGCGGATCCCTGGCTTAACCCGCTGGGCCGGCTGGGCGATTACAGTGGTGGGGGCTGCCTTCCTGACCTTGGCAGTGGTGGGCGCGTAAAAAGCGCTAATTTTGCTCCCTTGCGCTCGGGATCCCCGATCCGGTACAAGGATAGCGGTGAAGATCTGTAAAACGAGGGGAGATCCCATGGAGCGCACCTTTATTGCCATCAAGCCAGACGGCGTGCAGCGGGGGCTGGTGGGCACCATCATCCAGCGCCTGGAGAGCCGGGGCTACCAATTGGTGGGCCTGAAGCTGGTGCAAGTGAGCCAAGAGCTGGCGGAAGCCCATTACGCCGAACACAAGGAGCGCCCCTTCTTCCACAGTTTGGTGAAGTTCATTACCTCGGGGCCGGTGGTGGCTATGGTCTGGCAGGGCAAAGGGGTGATTGCTGCCGCCCGTAAGCTCATCGGCAAGACCAACCCCCTGGAGGCAGAACCGGGCACCATTCGCGGCGATTTTGGCATCGACATTGGCCGCAACCTCATTCACGGCTCCGATGGAGTTGAAACCGCGCAGCGGGAGATCGCCCTTTGGTTCGATGAGTCGGAATTGGTGAGCTGGACGCCGGTCACCCAAAGCTGGATTTATGAGTAGGTACTTGCTGCAGGCAAGGGGTAGTCGTGTTCGCAGGTTCCAGACCGGAAGTAGTGCAGAGCGCTAGGGCCGTGTTTCGAACTGGCTTCGGCTGGCCGCAAGCGGCTCTGTTGGAAGTGCCTTGAACCACCCCTTCTCTGCCAAAACTCGAGCGGCAAGCAGGATCTGTTTGCTAGTAAACTACCCGACCCTGACTGCTTCGCAGTACAGGGCGGGCTTAAGGCCTCCGGCCCGCTGGCGCGAACGGTAGCCCTGCAGTTGGCAAGCCAACCAC
>NZ_JANSIA010000014.1:0-40402 GCF_047461835.1 Synechococcus sp. R60.1
GTTTGGAAACAAACAGAATGCTATCGCTGCATAGTTGAACAGTGATGTTCAGCAGTGTTCAGCGTAAATGTATCAGAGTTATTTGGGGGTTAAGGTTTTTCCTCTCCCCATCCCTCCTTCGGAGCGGGGGGCTCAAACTTGTAGCCAACTCCACGCACGGTGCGGATCAACTCCGGTTGGCTGGTATCAGTCTCTAGTTTCTTGCGAATTTGGCCGATGTGGACATCGACCACCCGTTCATCTCCCTCGTGGTTAAAATCCCACACCTCTTGAATCAGCTCAGCCCGTCGCCAAACCCGCCCCGGATGTCGAGCCATAGCATAGAGCAAATCGAACTCCAGTGCTGTTAAGTTGATCAGGCGCTGCTCGCGGATGACTGCTCGGGTTTCCGGGTCGATTACCAAAGAGGCAAAGGTCAAGACCGGTGCGCTGGCAACTTCGGTCTTCATGCGTTGCCGCCGCAGAATGGCTTGCACTCGCGCCTGTAACTCCGGCAGGCTGAAGGGCTTGGTCAGGTAGTCATCTGCCCCCAACTGGAATCCGTGCAACTTATCAGCAGGGCTGACGCGGCTGGTCAACATCAACACGTACACGCCGGTCTCTTTTTGCATTTGCTGGCAGAGATCGTAGCCGCTCACATCCGGCAAGTTCAGATCCAAAATTACCAAGGCCGGCTGAAAAGCGCGCAACTGCTGTAAGCCCTCGGCCCCCGTCATCGCCACCTCAACCGAATACCCCTGCCGCTGCAAGTACCGCTGCAGTAGAGCACAAATGCTGGGATCATCATCGATGATGAGGATGCGTGACATGGCAGCTTGGCACTCTCGAAGTCAGCAGGAGACAAGGTTGCAGGGCGTTGGGGTGCGGGGATCCCTTCGGCAGCTCATGGGCAACAATCGTGCAGAGGCGATGGGCCCTCGGCTCGCGGGTGAATAAAGAGCCCTCTCAACAGGGCAAGCTTGACCCCAACCTCGGCTGGAAAGGGCCACAGGCGCAGGCAATTCATGAGTGATTGAACACTTAAATCTTATTTCAAGTCTTTACGTATGGGGTCACAGGGGGAGTTCATCCTTGTCAAGGCTGCCCTTCTCTCCAAATTAACGGAGGCTTATCCAAGAATCTTGGGCATTATCTTAACTGAATTGCCCAAGGGGAAAAGTAGCGTAAGGAGGATCCGTCAAGCAAGATCCTTAGCACCTGGAGTTAATCTGGAAGCTGTGACGCTGCTGTTCCTGTCTCAAAGTCTCGCTTTAGTGTGGCAGGTGGCAGTTTATCCCGGAGGCTTATGTACACCAATCCCGATGAAGTCTTCCGCAAAGATGTCTGGTTGGCCCTCTTCACGTGGGGGATCCTGGAGCTGGCTTGTTTCGTGATTATCCCATTCACCGGAGCCTACGCATTCTCGCAAGTGGCGGCTTGGCTGTGGCCCTCTTTGGTTTTGGGGCCGGTGGGGGCGGTGGTGGTGGCTTTTTGTTCTAAAGTGGTGCTGGCTGCCAACAACATCCCGGATCCCAGGAGAAAACAAGCCCAGCGGCAAGTGGCTCAGGTGGTCAGTCTTTTTGGCTTTCTGGGCTTGGCATTGCCCCTCCTTCTGGCAGGATGGGTATTTGGCCGAGAGATTTTGACGACCGACTGGCAGAATAAGTTCACCAACACCAATAAGTAGAAGCTAATCTCCGACGCCCTTGCCCTCTGGGGTCGCGTCGCCCCGTCAGCGTTGCGATTCCTCTGCACAGGCCTAGCAAGAGCGCTGCGGAACACGATACATTGGGATGCAATCACGTCAGCGTTGCGCAGCAGTCGTGCTCTGGCTTTCGTAAATCCCCGGTTTTGACGGGGATCCCATCTTCTCTGCGGATTCTTGCCTGCAGCATTGCGGGAAGGTATTTCGGATGGCTAACTACCCGATGCGAGGCCGTTCTTCTCCTGCTTCTGGCGGTTTTCCCTTGGGCACCTTGGTGGTGGTGAGTGTCTCGGTTGGGGCTCTGGCCGCCTTGGCTTGGCAGTTGTGGCAGCTCGTCGCCCCCATGTTGGCCCCCCCTGCCCCGCCTCAATTTCCGCAGGCGGTGCGCTTGGATCCCTTGCCCCGCCCAGCCAGTTTTCCCTCTCCCCCCTCTGGCCCTGCTGCAGGCACTGTTGACCCTGAGGGATTTCCCCCCGGCAGCCGTGGGCGGGTGATCGAGCCCATTGGCCTGGCCATCCGCAGCCAACCTTCTGCCGATGGAGCCTACCAAGGGGGAATTGTGGTGGGGGAAACGGTGACGGTGTTGGAGTACAGCGCCGATGGTCGTTGGCAACGGGTGCGGCGGGAGTTGAACGGACAAGAGGGCTGGGTGCGCGCCGGCAATTTGGGCCCTGTGGATGGTGCTTCAGCTTCAACTTCTCCAGCTCCCACGGTTGAACCCAACCCTGAATCAACTCCTTTGCCGACTCGACCCCCCACGGCAGCAGTGGTTTCCCCAGGTGAGCGGGGACGGGTGATCGAGCCCATTGGCCTGGCGCTGCGGGCCACTCCAGAGCGGGAGGGAACCTACATTGGCGGTGTGCCCATGAACGAGGTGGTGACGGTGCTGGGCCTCAGCGAAGATGGTCGTTGGCAGCGCATCCGCCGTCAGAATGGGCAGGAAGGTTGGGTGCGGGCGGGGAATCTGGCGCAGGAGTAGCCCTTGCCATAGGCATAGCCCTACAGATGCCCTGGTGGGGGATTGTGACGACCGGGAAGGCTGTGTTTCGGTAGAACAGTACCGATGCCAAGCTATGCTGGGGCTGCAGCTTGTTTACGCGACCGTGCTGGCAGCGCGGAGCAATGGTGAAGTGCGTCGGGGGATCTGCTTTCAGTGCTAGGAGGGCAGAGTTCTTGCCTCTGATCTCTTGGAGATCAAGCAGTTGCTGACCCCATCTTCGCCGCCCATGGACAGACCAAGACCCTGGATCCTTTCTCGTTCTTGCTTGCTACTGCTTCTTGGCTTGCTTGAGCCTGCTCCCGCTTGGGCCCATGGGGTGGAAGCCTCTCTTCGGGCTGTTCCCGCTTTTGAGATCCAGGCCCGCTACGATTCTGGCGAACCGATGCGTTCTGCGCAGGTAACGGTGTTTGCGCCAACGGATCCCACTACCCCTTGGCAGGAGGGACAGACGGATGCGCGGGGACGATTTCTGCTGCAGCCGGATCCCAACCTGACGGGCCTCTGGCAGGTGCGGATTCGCCAGGCGGGGCATGGGGTGTTGGTCAACGTGCCGGTGGGCGAGGAGTTCCCTCAGACAGAAGGGATCCCCAGCGCTTCCCCACCCTTTGGGCCTTTGCAGCGGGGGGTTATGGCCGCCTGTGTCATTTGGGGCTGTCTGGGCACAGCTCTCTTCTTCTCCAGGCCGCGTCAGTCTGTTTATGGAGCGGTGGAGAGCCCATCGGTTTCAGCATCTCCGGGGTCATCCCAGGTTAGCCCCTCCGCTCTGGAGTAGGACTGGCCATGCACATTAGCGATGGCATTTTGCCAGCACCGCTTTGGCTAGGGGGTTATGGCATCACCGCTCTCATCACCGGCTACAGCTTGCGGCTTCTCCGTCGCGCCGGCGTTGCCGAGCAATGTCCTTGGTGGGAACGGGATCCCCGCCATATTGCTACGCAACGCTGTCGCGACCAGTTGCCCAAAGCGGCTTTGCTCACGGCTGTCTTTTTTGTGGCCTCTTCGATTCACCTGCCCTTTCCCCCGGCCAGCCTGCATCTGGTGCTGAACGGGTTGATGGGTCTGATGTTGGGGGCTTTGGCCTATCCGGCGATTGTAGTGGGCTTGTTTTTTCAGGCGGTGGCCTTTGGCCATGGGGGCCTGACCACATTGGGCATCAACGCCGCCATTATGGGGATCCCGGCGCTCCTGGCCGGTGGGATTTTTCGGGCAGGCCGTCGGGTGATGGGGGCCGGAGTGTCTGCCTTCTTGGCGGGAGCGGTTGGGGTGGGTCTAGCAGTGCTGTTGTTTTACGGGGTGGTCATGGCTGCTGTGGTTGACGCTGGCAGCGGGATCCTCTCCACAGAAGCCGGTCGCCTGGCTCTTGGGAGCTTGGTGGTGGCCCACATCCCCCTGATGGTGGTGGAGGGGTTGTTCACCAGTTGGGTGGTGCTGTTTTTGCAGCGGGTACAACCGGCGCTGCTGGGAGAGTATGGCAAGAGATGAAGCCGGCTCAGGGATCCCTTGCTGCTGGCGCGGTCAACAATCCCATCCTCACCCCTCCAAACCCCTTTCCTGGCTGCACCGGTGGCAACCTCTGCCCAAGGTGCTGGGCCTGATGGCGCTGATGGCGGCTTTCGCCTCGGTGAGGTGCCTGGCCCTCTTGCCGCTCATCTGGGCGCTGGTGGCTGGACTGTGGAGCCTGTCGGGATTGCCTTGGAGCCTCGGGCTGAGGCGGCTGGCAGCCCCAGGGCTGTTGGTGGCAGGGTTGATGGGGATCCTACCCTTCTGGGCGGGGGAAACCATCCTGTGGCGCTGGGGATCCCTGGCTCTGCGTTGGGAGGGGCTGCAGATGGCGCTTCGCATTGGGGGGAGAGGGCTGGCCCTATTTGCCCTCACGATGCTGCTGCTGGAGACCACCCCCACATCGGAACTGTTGGCAGCGTTGCGGGCCCTGGGGATCCCAGACCTCCTGCTGGAACTGGCCTGGCTCACCCAGCGCTATTTGCAGGAGGTGGCCGCTCAGTGGCAGCAGATGCAACGGGCAGCCCGGCTGAGGGGTTGGCGACCGCGGGGATCCCTGTGGCGTCCTGGGCCGTCTCTAAGACAAGATCTGCCCTTTCTGGCCGCTTCGGTGGGCACCCTGTTGGTTCGCAGCTACGAGCGCTCGCAGAGGGTTTATCAGGCTTTGCGCCTGCGGGGCTATGGACAAGCGCCTCTGTTTCCGACGGCGGCTGGCAGGGATCCCTACAGCTGGGCGGCCACCGCGTTGGCCGTGGCTACGGCTCTATTGCTCCGCAACGCTGATGCGGCCCTCAACTAGAATAGATAAGCCTCTGGCAAGCTGCCCCCTTTTTGATGCTCAGTCCATGAATGGGTTAGAAGCGACCGTCTCCAGTTTCCCATCCGTTAAGGACTCCGTCCCGCTTACGCGAACAGCGGTGCAGCGTACAAAGGCGTCGGTTGCCGTTTTACACCTGGGCTGCGAGAAAAACCGGGTGGACACCGAGCACATGCTGGGCCTGCTGGCCCAAGCGGGCTACCGGGTGGATGGGGACGAAGAGAGCGCTAACTATGTGATTGTCAACACCTGTAGCTTCATCGAGGCAGCGCGACGGGAGTCGGTCAGTACCCTGATGGAGTTGGCAGTACAGGGCAAGAAAATCGTTATTGCCGGCTGCCTGGCGCAGCACTTCCAGGAGGAGCTGCTGCAGGAGATCCCGGAGGCGGTGGCTATCGTGGGTACGGGCGACTATCACCAGATCGTCCAAATCATCGAGCGGGTGGAGCGGGGAGAGCGGGTCAATGCCGTTACTTCTAGCCTGGATTACATTGCCGACGAGACCGTACCTCGCTATCGCACCACCCATGCGCCTGTGGCCTACCTACGGGTAGCCGAGGGCTGTGATTACCGCTGCTCCTTCTGCATCATTCCCCACTTGCGGGGCAACCAACGCTCCCGCTCCATCGAGTCCATCCTCCGGGAAGCAGAACAGCTGGCCGAAGAGGGGGTGCAGGAGCTGATTTTAATTTCCCAGATCACCACCCACTACGGGATCGATCTCTACGGGGAGCCGCGGCTGGCAGATCTCATTCGCGCCCTGGGCCAGATCCCCATCCCCTGGATCCGCATGCTCTACGCCTACCCCACCGGCATCACGCCTGCAGTGGTGGAGGCCATCCAAGAAACTCCCAATTTCTTGCCTTACCTGGATTTGCCCCTACAGCACAGCCATCCGCAGATCCTCAAGGCCATGAATCGCCCCTGGCAAGGGCAGGTCAACGACCGGGTGATCGAGCGGCTGCGCCAGGCGTTGCCCAATGCCGTGCTGCGCACCAGCTTTATCGTCGGCTTTCCTGGGGAGACGGAGGAGCACTTCCAGCATCTACTAGACTTTGTCCAGCGCCATCAGTTTGACCATGTGGGGGTGTTTACCTTTTCTCCCGAAGAGGGCACCCCTGCCTACCACCTCCCCCATCAGGTTCCAGAGGCTGTCAAACAAGAGCGCCGCGCCCGTCTAATGCAACTGCAGCAAGGCATTGCCTTCCGCCGCAACCGCGAGCAGGTGGGCCGAGTGGTACCTGTACTTTTGGAGCAGGAAAACCCCAGAACCGGCGAGTGGATTGGCCGCTCCCCTCGCTTTGCCCCCGAAGTGGACGGGGTGGTGTACGTGCGTGGGGAGGGCTCTCTGGGATCCCTGGTGCCGGTGCAGATCACCCACGCCGAGCCCTATGATCTCTTCGGTCGGGTGGTGGCAGCGCCGGAGGGTTTTAGCTGGAGCGGGCGGTAGCGGTGCAAAGCACTTTGGTAGGATCTTCATCCACGGGAGAGGAGCTGGGAATGACTACCCTTGGCGGCAGCGGGACCGAGTCTCTAGATGATCTGAAACAAGCGGCAGCCCGGGCTGCAGTTCAAAAGGTGCAGTCGGGAATGGTGGTGGGGCTGGGCACGGGATCCACAGCCGCCTTTGCCGTCAGCGCCCTAGCAGAGCGGATGCAAACCGAAGGTCTCCAGATTATCGGCGTGCCCACCTCCGAGCGCACGGCTGAACAGGCCCGCTCCCTGGGGATCCCGCTGGCTACCCTAGAAGAGCAGCCGCGCCTGGATCTGGCCATCGATGGGGCCGACGAGATTGAAGTGGGATCCCTGAACCTGATCAAAGGGGCAGGAGGGGCCCTGTTGCGGGAAAAATTGGTGGAGGCCAGCGCTGCCGAGCTGATCATCATCGCCGATGCCTCTAAAAAAGTCCCGCAGTTGGGCATTCGCTTCCCGGTGCCGGTAGAGGTGGTGCGCTTTGGCTGGAAAACCACCTTGGCGCGGGTAGAGGCTCTGGGGTGCACAGCCACCTTACGGCGGAATGCCAACGGGGATCCCTACTTGACGGACGAGCAGCACTACATCCTCGACTGCCAATTCGGCCCCATGGCGGATCCTGCCAAGATCGCCGATCAACTCAAAGGGACGGTGGGGGTTGTGGAACATGGCCTGTTCATCGGCATGGCCAAAGAGGCAATCATCGCCCTCCCGACTGGGATCGAAACGCTGCAACCCAGCTGACAACTTCCTATACCCAGTCGTGTATTGGCGTTGCCCAGGAACTGGGTTTACAGCTTTTTCCGACTTCATGGGAGTTCCGTAGCCAAGCGGGAGCCTTCCCACGCAAGAGATTGATTGACACTGGCTGTGGTAAACAACGCTGAAAAAAGCTGTACAGCTATCCCCAACTCCCCTCTCCCCCTGGGAGAGGGGCTGGGGGTGAGGGGGAGCGCTTGGGAAATGTCTCAATCGGGTCTGAAATGACCATAGACGAAGAGGCTGTAGGCGAATTGGAGTTTCTGCCCGATGCTGACCTTACGAACTGTGGCTGACCTGCTGCAAACTCCCCTGCAGGGGGATCCCCATTTGTTGGGTCTTCCCGTCCAAGCCATTTGCACCGACAGCCGCCAATTGCAGCCGGGGTCAGTCTTTGTGGCGCTGCGGGGGGAACGGTTTGATGGACACAACTTTATTCCACAAGCTTTGGCAAGGGGGGCCGTTGCCGTCATCAGCCAGCGTCCGGTGGCTGGGCCCCATTTTCAAGTCTCAGATACCCTAGCTGCCTACCAGCGCATCGCCAGAGGCTGGCGGGAGCAGTTTCCCCCCCCCATACTGGCCATCACGGGCTCAGCAGGCAAAACCACCACCAAGGAAATGCTGGCGGCTGCCCTATCCCGCTACGGCACAGTTCTCAAAAGTGAGGCCAACCACAACAACGACATCGGGGTTGCTCAAACCCTGCTCCAGATGCGACCGGAGCATCAGTTTGTGGTTCTGGAAATGGCCATGCGAGGCCCCGGAGAAATTCGCCGCCTGGCTCAGATGGCTCAGCCCACCCACGCCTTGATCACCCATATTGGCACCGCCCACATCGGCAGACTGGGATCCCGCGCGGCCATTGCTGCTGCCAAGTGCGAGCTGCTGCAGGAGCTAGGGCAGGGGGTGGCTCTGCTGAATGGAGAAGATCCCTTGCTGTTGTCTACCGCCGCCAGCCTGTGGTCGGGACAAACCCTTACCTATGGTCTGGATCGGGGGGACTTACGGGGAGAATGGGATCCCCAAGCCCAAACGGTAACTGTGGAGGGCCTAACGCTGCCGGTGCCCTTGCCGGGAAGACACCATGCCCTCAACTGGATGGGAGTGCTGGCTGCTCTGTGCAGCTTGGGGCTGGATTGGGAGCGGCTCCGAGAACCCATTGCTTTGCCTACCCCTCTGGAGGGGCGCAACCGCCATCTCAAGCTGGCAGGAGATGTGGAAATCTGGGACGAAACCTACAACGCCTCGCCGGAAGCGATGATTGCGGCTCTACACCTATTGGCTCAAACCCCGGGGAAACGGCGCTGGGCCATTCTCGGCCCGATGCGGGAATTGGGAGAGCATGCACCTCAGCTCTATGCGGAGGTGGGTCGGGCGGCTGCCCCTTTGGGGCTGGATCGGGTCTTGCTCTTGGATCCCGAAGGAGAAATGCAACCGCTGCTCGACCAAAAACCGGCAGCCCAGGCAGAACGCTGCGAGGAGGTATCCGAACTGCTGGAAATCTTGCTCCATCACGTGCAAGCCGGGGATCGGCTGCTGTTCAAGGCAGCGCGGGCTGTTGAACTGGAGCGGGTGCTGCGCCGCTTTTTGCAGGAGTGGCAGGCATAGGCTAAACTGAGGGATATATCGATGGAAAGCCCGCGTCCCTCGGTTGAGAGGAGATCAATCCAAGCCGAGTTCATTCCTCGTCGATAACTGCCCTTTTTCCGTACGGCATGTACTACCACAATCCCTCTCTGCGCGAAGAGCCCCGCGATCAGCCGCCAACGGTGGTGCCCTCTCCTAGCAGCCTCTCCATTCTTGACTGGTTGCGCAAAGAGGGCCGGTTGATCGAGCAGCCCATTGAGGTCCCTGAGATGATTTTGGAAGAAGACATCGACGATATCGACGATTTGATCGGGGACGACTACGACGAAGACTTCGAGCCGGAAGAAGAGTAAGCACAACTGCCAGGATTATTACGAGCTCGTTAACTCATTTATCCCTTTGCTCGGCACCGTGAGGGTGTTGTTTTTTGTGCTGCCGCTGGATAGACAGCTCGAGCAAACAAAACAGTACAGTCGTTTCAGGTTAGAGTGAGACGCCTGAGCTACCAAGAAAAGTCTTCCAGCCCCGCGCATTCAACGCTTCAGGTGTGGGTGCAGCGTTTTAGTTTGAATCAGAATGACTATAGATGCAGACAAACGTAACTGATCCCTCAGCCTCAAGGGGTCCTTTTTCAGCCTGTTTTGGATTGCTCACCACCACCCTGCGATGATTGTTGCAAATCTAACCTTAGTGGAAGATACCCCCGCAGCCTTTGTAAGAAAGCATCTTGGGGCAGTAGAAACATCTTTTTCGGGGACTTTTTTCGATTTCTCACTTACCATGCAGTGCCCGGCAAAGTTCTCTCTACCTCTTTGGAAGCTGGGGAAGTGGTTACGGTCGAAGGATCTCCTGTGGAGATCTCTTTGGCTGATGGTGTCAAGGTCAACGATGCTAATGTGTGACAGCCGACATTGAAGCTTCCAACGGCGTGATCCACGTCATCGACAAGGTGATCCTGCCCCCGCAAAGCTAACCTGTCGGTACTGAGGTTCTAAATCCTGCGGGGTCTAGTCCTCTGGCAGCCCCTGCCCCTAGTGGTGGGGGCTTTGCGTTGTCAGCCCGGCGATACTCAAGGGATCCCTGACCTTAGTCTGCTCTATAGGCTCTATAGGTCGATGCCAACGCTGGAAGCGTAGATTGCCTCCACCGATACAGCGGACACCCGTTGAGGACGCACGATCATGTACTCATTGTCCATTTGCTTGGGCAAGGTGATGAACTCTTCGCCGCCCACCATGAGGTTGTTGATCAATTCCGTGTATTCTCTGGCTTCTTTGACCCGTACCTGCATGGTTTGTCCACCTTCAAGCATGATGTGGACAAGATATCCGTCAGGTTTTCTGGCCATGGATGCTCCTGCTGGGTGAACCGAAGGGTATTCCTACGAACATTATTCCCCCTTTCGAGACCCCTAACCAACCCCTGACTCTTCCGTGAAATCTGGAATTGAGCTGCGCCAAACCGAATTCCAAGCCGTAGCATAGTGAAAGTGAAATGTGCCCATTTTAATCTTCCTCGCGCTCCATGCCCCATTTGCCTGATGTTTCTGCCGCCCACCGTGAGCTGGAGTGGAACGGAGTTCCTTCCACGCCGACAAACGACGCCCAACCCCTAAGCCGCCCTACTGTGAAGGATCCCATCACCGCCCGTTCCGACATCATCGCCGTCGGGGGAGCAGAGGATAAGGAAAATGAGCGCCACATCCTTTGGGAGTTCTTCCGCCGAGCGGGGGGAAAGTCTGCCCACATCACCATCGTGCCCGCGGCTTCTGGGATCCCGGCGGTGCTGGGGGAGATCTACGCCAACATTTTTCAGCAGATGGGGGCGGCCAGCCTCCAAGTTCTAGATATCCGCAGCCCGATGGAGGCGAGGGATCCCGATAACGTCGAGAAAATCCGCTTCTCCACCGGCATCTACTTTACGGGTGGGGATCAGGAGCGGCTGGCAGAGGTGCTGGCCCACAGCGAGCTGATGGAGGCCATTCGACAGCAGTGGCAGCGGGGGCAGACGGTAATTGCCGGAACCAGCGCCGGAGCTTCTGCGTTGGGGCAGCAGATGATCTCCCGCGGCTACAGCGGAGAACCGCCCACGCCGGCAATTGTAACGGTGAAGACGGGCTTGGGCCTTTTGCCTCGCGTCATCATCGATCAACATTTCCATCAGCGCAATCGCCTGGTGCGGCTGGTCACGGCGGTGGCCCACTATCCCCAATGTCTGGGTATCGGCATTGACGAGAATACGGCGGTGGTGATCCAGGCCGACGATGTGATGGAGGTGATCGGCTTGGGGACGGTGACGATTGTGGACGGGACGCAACTGTACTCGACCGTTCAGGAGGCGGCGGCGGATGAGTATTTTCGGCTGCACAATGCCCGCATTCACTTTTTGCCGCCGGGATCCCGATTCGATCTCAACACCTTGTCTCCGCTGTGACCGGTGAAAACTTTGTCCTGCCGAGGCGGCTGGACTGGCGCAACCTCAACACCCTCTGGGGATCCCTATTGGCCGAAACCTTGAGTCGGCTGGGTTGCCGTTTAGCGGTGGTGTCTCCGGGATCCCGCTCAGCCCCCCTGACCTACGCCCTGGCCCAGCACCCCGACATCGAGGCAATTCCCGTGCTGGATGAGCGGTCGGCAGCCTTTTTTGCTCTGGGGTTGGCCCAGCAAACCCGGCAGCCCATCCCCCTGGTGTGTACTTCCGGCAGCGCTGGCGCTCACTTTTTCCCAGCTCTCATCGAGGCGGCAGAAAGTGGCTGGCCGCTTTTGGTTTTGACGGCGGATCGGCCCCCGGAGCTGCGCCACTGCCGCGCCGGCCAAGCGATTGACCAGGTGAAGCTCTACGGCCATTACCCCAACTGGCAGGCGGAGTTGGCCCTGCCCAGCGCGGATCCAGAAGCCCTGGCCTACTTGCGCCAGACCCTGGTTCACGCCTGGGAGCGCACCCTTTACCCTTTTCCCGGCCCGGTGCATTTAAATGTGCCTTTCCGGGATCCCTTGGCTCCCATTGCCGATGGCAGCACTGCGCCGCTGCTCCATCTACAGGAAGATCCGGAGTTCGAGAAGACCTTTTTTCGTGGAGTTGTTCCGCCATGCACCGGCTCTTCCTTGCAGGCGGTGCGGAGCCCTTTTCAGACGGAGACAGCTTCTTTTTGGCAGGAGTGGCGCAGCTGTGAGCGGGGGGTGATCTTGGCGGGGCCGGCTCAACCGGCGGATCCCCAGCGTTATGTGGAGGCAGTGGCCCGTTTGGCGACGGCTTTGGGGTGGCCGGTTCTGGCCGAGGGGCTCTCTCCCCTGCGCAACTACGCTTCCCTCAACCCCTATCTCATCACCACCTACGATCTCATCCTGCAGCGGGATCGGCCCCAGCTTTGGCCGGAGCAAGTCATCCAACTGGGATCCCTGCCCACCAGCAAAGCGCTGCGGCAAACCCTGGCCAAGGTTGCTCCCCGCGTTTGGCGGTTGGATCCCCGCCCTGAGAATGGGGATCCCCTGCACAACCCCACCACCCACTTGCCTTTTGCCGTGGAAGAGTGGGTCTCCGGGATCCCGGAAGCGCCGGCCAAGCGAACAACTTTTCTGCAGGGCTGGCTGACAGCCGAAGCGCAAATCCGGACCGCCTTAGACCAGGCTATGGCTGACCTGCCGGAGTGGTTTGAGGGTAGGATAGCCTGGTGGCTGGCCCGCCACCTGCCGCCAGAGACGCCGCTATTCATTGCCAACAGCACGCCGGTGCGGGATGTGGAGTGGTTTTGGCCCCCCAACGACCGCCGCATCCGGCCCTACTTCAACCGCGGCACCAACGGCATCGATGGCCTTCTCTCTACCGCCTTCGGGGTGGCCCACCGGCAGCGCCCGACGGTGTTGCTAACCGGGGATCTGGCCTTTTTGCACGACTGCGGCGGCCTGCGGCTTGGCCCTCACCTGCAGGGATCCCTGACCATTCTCCTCATCAACAACCAGGGGGGTGGGATTTTTGAGCTGCTGCCCATCGCTGAGGTGGGCCCACCCTTCGAGCCCTATTTCGCCACGCCCCAGGCGGTGGATTTTGCCCTGCTCTGTCAGGCCCACCACATTCCCCATCGCCGAGTGGAAAGCTGGCAGGAGCTGGCCGAAGCTCTGGATCCCTTACCTGCCCAAGGGGTGCGGGTGTTGGAGATCCTTACGGATCGAAAAGCCGATGCTCAGCGGCGGCGGGACTGGTTTCAACAGTGGTCGGAGCTGCCATCCAAGCCTTGACCTGCTTCCAGATCTGCTCCGGCAAATCCTCAGCTTCGCAGTCCAGCCACAGGGCCACGCATCGACCCCTTCCCGACAGGGTGCCGTAGGCATGGCCCTTTTGGATCCCCAGCATGGCTCGAAACCAAGTCATCTGCCGTTTGGCAAATTGGCGGGTGCGCCGCACAATCAGGGGTTGCAGTTCGGCTTCCGGGATCCGCCCCTCCAGATAAGCGCCGATTTCCGCGTAGCCCAAAGTATTCAAAAGGGGCAGGTGGGGCCCATAGCGCTCCCGCAGGGTTTTCACCTCCTCGATCCACCCCCGCTCCATCATCTCCGCCGTGCGCCGGGCAATGCGTTGTTCCAAACGGGGCATTGGGCAGCGCAGCCCCAGGATCAAGATGGGGTAATGGGGGGGATGAGCCCGCCTTAGGCTGGAAGCCGGCTTCCCAGTGGCGTAAACGATCTCCAAAGCACGCAGCGTGCGCACTGCGTCATGGGGATGAATGTGCTGGGCGGCAACGGGATCCAACTGCTGCAGCCAGGCGTAGCGGATCTCAGGGGGCCAAGTTTCCAGTTGTCTTCTCAGTTGGGGCTGCGGGGGTACCGCAGGGATCCCTAGGCCAGCAGTCACCGATTGGATGTAGAGACCGGTGCCCCCCACCAAGATGGGAGTCTGTCCCTGCCGATGGGCCTCGGCGATGCGGGCTTGGGCCGCCTGTTGGAACTCGGCCACCGTGTAGGTGTGGCAGGGATCAACAATGTCGATCAACTCGTGGGGCCAAAGGGCCTGCTCGGCGGGGGTAGGCTTGGCTGTGCCGATGTCGAACTCGCGGTAGACCTGGCGAGAGTCCGCATTCAACAACGGGGATCCCAGCCGTTGGGCCAAAAGCAGCGCCTGTCGAGATTTCCCGGTGGCCGTGGGGCCGGCAATGACGATCAATCCCGGCCATTCTGTCCGGTCAGAAGCTGCTGCAGCGGGAATGCCATTCTCGAGGGTAATGCGCATTCGCTACCCAAACCATCGGCAGGGCAGACTGGCAAGCAACTTTCCTCAGAGACCAGATTAAGATTCTCGAAGAACCTTGTCTCTTTGGGTTAGGATCGGTTACTTACTACCCTGCTTTTTTGCTGTGCTGATCTCATCCTACATTCCTGCTTCGACGGTTTTGAGGGGCAATGGGCCACAGCCGCAGCCAGTGGCGCAGTTTTTACCTCTCCGGCTAGAGCTGTTCGCAAGGCGCGGCCTCAGCCAGATTGGACGGGCAATTGGAACAGGGTTGCTGATGGCTATGCTCATAGGTGTCCCTTGCTCGGCGCGGGGGGAGACCTTGGTGCTCAAGCAGGGAGAAGTGCGCACTCTGCCCCTGCTGCAAACCCGGGCTCGGCTGCCCTTGCAAATGGAAATGCTCTATCTGGGCATGGTCGAGGAGCGCTTCTTGAGCTACGCCCGCGCCAACAATTGGGAGACCATTTCCAGCGACCGGGAGGATCCCCGCTGGAGCCGCTGGCAACTGCGTCCTGGGGGTGAAGCCCTTTACCTGCCCGATTCCCCTTCATCTCAGAACTCCTTGGAGCCCCCCATCTATGCCCGTGGGTTTTATGTGCAAGCCTATTTTGTCGGCGGGCGCCTGGCGGGGATGCACCTGATTCGCAACCCCGAAGAGCCGGGCTTCAACTTGACAGCCCTGCAAAGGGTGATCCGCGCCTGGTTTCCCGATAATCGCCTGATGTTGTATTACCAAGTGTTGCCAGAGGATCCCGAGCAGCAGGTGCTGGGCGCCTATCTGGGCACCATTCCTCCCCCCTACCTTGCCGATATTCGGCGCAACCGCGTGCCTTTTTGTCAGACTTTTTTCAGCCCCACTTCGCCGCAGCCGATCATCCCCCCCTCCGTCGATGTGCCTCCCCATTGCTTGGGCACGACTGCTGCCAACAGCGGGACGGGGCCTCACGCTGCCCAGAAAGAGACTGCGGCTATGCGCTAAAGGCACGTGAGGAGTTGGCTCAGCGCAGCGCTGGGGTCAAGCCGGATTTCAGTAAGGGAGCAGTTTCCTTCAAAATGAACTGTCACCTTAAACTGTCACCAGCTCGGGACGGCGGCTGTTGCGAATGCTGCGAATGGCTTCTGCATAGTCTTTGGCCTTGAACACTGCCGAACCGGCCACAATGGCATTGGCTCCTGCCTCGATCACCTGCCAAGCGTTGCTTCCCTTCAAGCCACCATCCACCTCGATCCAGGGATCCAGGCCCCGCTCATCGCACATGGCCCGCAACTGGCGAATTTTGGGCACCACTGCCGGAATGAAGCTTTGCCCGCCAAATCCGGGGTTGACACTCATGATCAACACCAGATCCACCAGATCCAGCACGTATTGGATCAGCTCCAAAGGGCTGGCCGGATTGAGCACCACGCCCGCTTGCTTGCCCAGATCCTTGATTTGGCTGAGGGTGCGGTGCAGGTGAATGGTGGAGCTGGACTCTGCGTGCACGGAAATAATGTCGGCCCCTGCCTTGGCAAAATCCGCCACATAGTTCTCCGGCTCTACAATCATCAGGTGGACGTCCAGGGGCTTGGCCGTCACCGGGCGCAGGGCTTCCACCACCAACGGGCCGATGGTGATGTTGGGCACAAAGCGGCCATCCATCACATCCACATGGATCCAGTCGGCCCCCGCCTCATCCACTGCCCGTACTTCCTCCCCCAAGCGGCTGAAATCGGCTGAAAGGATGGAAGGGGCGATCACAATCGGCTTTTGCCCAGAGGTCGCTGACGGCTGCACCATGGTGGGTATCAGGAATGTCAAAGAAAGCTGCTCCTCTATGGTACGGGGTTTGATCCCCTTTGCAAAGCGTCATATCCCCTCTCAGCTTGGCACTCAAGGCTCCAGGGGGGACGTGGACTCTCGCGACAGGATCCCGTTCGCGTTGGCGGAACGGAGTCCTTTCAAGCTCGCATCGCCGGGCCACAGACCCTGCAGGACTTGGGCAACACGGTGCCAGGGATCCAGCCGTTCCGCTCGCGGAAGCAGGACGGAGTCCTGGCTGCTTTGAGGCTCTGGAGAAGACTGCTCAGAGGGGGCGGGATCCCTTTCCTCCAGCCTCAGGGAAAGCTGCTGCAACTGCATGTAGATGCTGTTCACGGCCAACATGGCCAAGACCGTGCCAAAAAACTTGGTGCGGGATCCCATAGGTCAACCCCTGTGCGAGAACAAGAGTAGGGTCGTCGCCGGTGCGTTAGCTCCACCTTAGCTCACAGGTTTGGCTGGCTGTTGCGAGAAAATAAACCTGTTTGCACCAGATCCTGCAAAGCCCTCGGGTCAAGATCCGCCGCCAAGACGATGACTACTCCACGAAAGCCAACCTACCAGCACCTGCACACCGCCCTTTGGGTAAGCGATCTGGCCAGAGCCGAACATTTTTACGGGACAGTGCTCGGGCTCCCCAAGGCGGAACGCTTTGCGTTTAACTTTCCCGGCGCTTGGTATCAAGTAGGTTCCTCCCAAATTCATCTCATCGTGGCTGAGGAGCCGATGGATCAAGGGCACCACTTGCCTTGGCGGGCCGGAGGATCCTGGAAGTGGGGGCGCAACCCCCATGTGGCGCTGGGGGTGGATGACTTGGAAGCGGTGAAGGCCCGCCTCTTGCAGGCAGGCTACGAGGTGCAGCCCAGCGCTTCCGGGCGGGCGGCTGTGTTTGTCCGGGATCCCGACGGGAATGTGATAGAGCTAAGCTCGATTAGCGCAACTTAGCCATGAGCCATCTCCCCTCAGCAATGCCGCCGGTTGCAACAGCGTTGCGTAGCGATATGGGTTCTCGTTGCCAGTTCGATCCGGCCATCAGCTTGGTTAGTTCCGCGCAGATGCAGCGCCTTGAGGGGCAGATCTTCTCTGCCGGCATGCCCGTTGCCGCTCTGATGGAGAAGGTGGGGCTGGCCGTTGTTGCTCAGTTGCAGAAGGATTTTCCGCAAGCCCATCGCATTGGGATCCTCTGTGGGACAGGGCACAACGGTGGCGATGGGTTGGTGGTTGGGCGGGAGCTATGGCTGGCCCAAAAGTCGGTGAAGGTGTGGCTGGGCAAGCCGGATCTCAAACCCCTGACGGCAGACCACGCCCGCTATCTCAAGGCGCTGGGGGCAGAGTTTGTGGAGAGTCTTGAAGAGCTGGCCGATTGCGATTTGTTAATTGATGCCCTGTTTGGGATCGGTCTGAACCGGCCTTTGGGGGAGCCTTGGGCGGGGGCGGTGGGGTGGGCCAATGGCAGTGGGATCCCCATCCTTAGCCTGGATTTGCCGTCTGGCCTCAACGACCAAACCGGGGAAGTCTGGGGCTGCTGCATTCGCGCCAGCCATACCTATACCCTTGGCCTTTGGAAACGGGGGCTGTGGCAGGAAGCAGCTCTGCCTTGGGTAGGACGGTTACGTCGCGTTGATTTTGGGATCCCCCCTTGGGCCTACCCAGAGGTGGAGGTTCCCCGGTTGTTGCTGCGGCCTTGGCAGCACTTTCCCGCGGATCCCCCTTTGGATACCCACAAATACCGCCAGGGATCCCTGTTGTTGGTGGCAGGCTCGGCAGCCTATGCTGGAGCAGCGGTGTTGGCGGGGCTGGGATCCCGCGCCAGCGGGGTGGGCATGGTGACGATGGCGGCGCCGGCGGAGTTGAAAGGACTGATCCACAGCGCCTTGCCAGAGGTTTTGGTTCATGCCTGGGAAGGGATCCCTTCTCTGCCGCCGGTTGCCGAGAAACCCTTTCAGGCGGTGGCCGTGGGGCCGGGCTTGGGAGAAACCCGTTTGCCCCTGCTGGAGATCCTGCTGCGGGATTGGGCCGGGATCCCCTGGGTTATCGATGCCGATGGCCTCAATGCTCTGGCGGAGATGGGGGTAGAGCGCCTGCCAGAAAACGGGATCCAGGCCATCCTCACCCCCCACCTGGGGGAATTTCGGCGGCTTTTTCCGGGGATCCCGCTTGGGGATCGCATCGAGGCAGCCCAAAGGGCGGCAGCCCAGAGTGGAGCAGTGGTGGTTTTGAAAGGGGCGCGGACGGTGATCGCCTCTCCCACTGGGGAATGCTGGGTGAACCCGGAAAGCACACCGGCTTTGGCCCGCGGTGGCAGCGGCGATGTCTTGACCGGTTTGATCGGGGGCCTAGTGGCGCGAAGAAGAGCTCAAGCCGGTCAACCTTTGGACGCTCCCGCCCTGCTCAGTTGCGCCTGTGCGGGGGTGTGGTGGCATGCTCAGGCGGCTGTCCATCTGGCGCAAGAACGCGGCCTAACGGGAGTGGATCCGGCACGGCTGGCGGAGCATTTGCCCCAGGCGCTGCAAGCTCTTCAACAGGAGGAAGTTGTTCATACCGTGTCGCAGGCGGGTGAATAAATACTCTAAGTCATAGCCCACTCTAAGTCATAGCCCAAGCCTTCCTGCTTGCTCCTACCCTCCACTAGGGGTCACCCGGTAAAGGGCACAGGAATAGAATTCTGGCTGGTTACTCGAAAGCCTTGGACAGGCCACCAAACCAAAGCCCGCATCCTCCACCACTATCTTCTCCGGCTGCAAGCTAAAATCCTGCGGGATCCGGAAAATCGGACTCAGGGATCCCTGAGGGGACACCCGTGCCAACCCACTGCGCCAAGACCCTTCTGCATTTTCCAAAAGACGACTCTGCCCCAACAAAGCCACTAAGTTGGCTCCTTGTAGGTCAATATCCCGGATGGGTACAGAATCTCCACCATTTTGTTCTCGTATCACCCGCCCATCCACCACTACCGCTAGCCCCTGACTGGGATTGGCCTTGAGAATACTCGGATTCCCTTGGTTATTGGCCAGAAAATAATACTCCTGCCCGACGAGCTTGGTTGCGGAGTTATCCGAGATAAGCGAAAACCCAGGCGGGAAAAAAGCACTCAAATCCATCACCTGAGTGGTTTGCCCTGTGGCATCCACCTGCAGCAACTCCTGACCACAACAGGAACGCAGCCAATCCCGACTTTGCCGAGCCATAATCACCGGGAAGCTATACCGGGTGAAAACGACGCTATTGCCCACCTGAACGAGGTTGGATAGGTATTCTGCAGTTCCTCTTCCGAAGGCCCCAAATGGGAGATCATCCACAAACGTCGAGACTTGGCCCTGGGCATTCACTTTGTTCAAAACCTCCACATTCCGGGTTCCAACCCCTGCATCAAAGCTCCGAGTGCCTTTCAGCAGCATCACCCCATCTTCAAATGCACCGATTCTGCGGAACCACTCTGAATAGCCTGGCCATTCATTTTTTTCTGCATTGTTTGACCAAGAAGATTAATTAGAGTTTCTTGGACATTAAACCTTTGCAATAGTGGCCTTAGAATATCATTTGCATTTGGGGCTTTTAGAAGAACACGAGCATATTGCCACGCTTGAGGGTCTGACAGTTCTGGCAGTGCTTCCCGAATCTTGAGTGCAATGGATGCAACGATTTGAAAGGTTGGGTTGTCTGCTGCTTGAGTTACATTTCCAGACGCAGTTATTCCTCCCAAAGCCATGTTGTAAGCAAGCCGATAGTTTGCGATGTCTTGCTCGAACCCAATGTTGTCTTTGAGTCGGATCAATACATTCTCTTCATTTCCTCCAATGGCAGCAATGATCGTATCAAGATTTTTTTCTGCGTCATCTATTGCAGTTGCTAACCCGTTAATATAATAGATTCTAGACTTAAGACTAGACTTAAGAATAGATTCAGTAGTATTGAAACCTAGGTTGGGAGAAACGACTGAGTAGATAGTTGATTTGTTCGGTAATGAGCAAGACTTGAGAATCAGTACAGACAGGCAACAGCACAATAAAACAACAAGACGAACAGTATTTCGACCGAACATCCATTTATCCTCACTAATCTAGCGAATTGGGTCAGTACATGTCCATTCTTCTGCGCCAACGACTTGTCCAGAGAACTTGGCATCAACTGTTAAATCTGCAATGACTCTTTCTTGAGTGTTAAGCATTTGAAATTGCACTTCCCTTACTGCCTCAGCAACCTCATCAATGAGATCAAATTGATCAACTCCGCCGAATGCCAATCTTGCACATCGAATTGCTCGGAAACGATCAAGCACTCTTGCACGCACTTGGTCGCGACTATCTCTATTTACATTCACGATGTTTGCCTGTAAAGCTTTGGCGTATCGCAGCATGGCCTTCCGCTTCAGCTCATCATTGGGATACCGGCGGTAAATCCAGCGCTGCACATCATCACGCACGCCATCTCCATCGGCATCAATCCCCTCCAAAGTTTGCTTGCCCGCCTCCCCTGGATCCGGTGGCAAATTCGGAAACAATCTATCCAGTTCATCGACCGGGATCATATCTGGAGAGGGATCCTCACCCGGATTTTCTGGCACAAATCCAGTAGTGGGATCAGGATTGGGCTCTTCTTCTGCACTGGGGGCAGAACCTCCCCCGCCACTGCACCCACACAGCAACACCAACACAGAAGAGAGCATCAACATAAGCAGTATCCTGAGGCCGTTCATAATCGCCTTGGTTCTAGCAGTTCAAGTGGCACAAGTGACCCCCACAGGGATCCGGCAATCCTTCTATTGGAGCTACAAGCAACACAAAATTAGGGCAGGGATCCCTAGAAGGAACTCTCTCAGGAGGATCTACCGTTCATCACCCGACAAGAGCAAGACTGGATTTGCAGCCTGATGCTCAAGCAGAAACTAACATCTGCTTCAACAAAGTGCAAGTGCGCTGCAACACACGGGCTCAATCTTTAGATTCGTCAGCGTATGATACGGAGCCCTTTTTTGAAGGGGAGAACCTTTAATGGCTGAATCCATCAAGCCAGGTGGTGAGGTCAATCAACGACTGGAACTCCAGCAAGGCTAGACCCAGCTCTTCCAAGCGCTCCACCGATAAAGACCGAATCTGAGCCTCCACCTCCTCAGGCAGGGATCCCATTTTGCCAATCTTCTCAGTGGGAAAAGCAGCCAGAAAGGAGTGACCACCTCAGGGATCCCCGTGGATTGTAGTTGACTGAGCTTGATTAGGGTCTTAGGAACCCCAGCGCTAAACCCAAGATAATAAACAAGCCAAAGCCAATCCGATAAACAATGAACAGCCAGGTGCTGCTGCGCTGCAAAAACTGAATTAGCCAATCGATAGACAAGTAGGAAAAGACGAAGGCCGAAAGCGTCCCCAACCCCTGCGGCAGCAGGGCCTCTGCCTCGAACTCGGAGATAAACTCTTCTACCCCCGCCAAAAAGAGCGCCGGGATCCCCAGCAAGAAGGAGTAACGGGCGGCAGCCGGGCGTTGCAAATGGAGAAACAGCCCTGCCGTCAGCGTCGAGCCGGAGCGCGACACCCCAGGGATCAGGGACAAAGCTTGGGCCAGCCCTACCCAGATCCCATCCCAAATGCCTAAGCTGTGAAGGTCTCGCTGGCGTTTGCCCGTTTGCTCTGCCCAGCCCAACAACACAGCCAAGCCAATGGCTGCGACGGCGATCACCCACAACTGGCGGGGCGGGGATCCCCAAATGGCCTTGATGGCCCAGCCGGCAACCACAATTGGCACTGTTCCCACCAGGATCCCTACCAGCAGCCGCCAAGGCTCCTGCTGGAAATCTCGTTCTCGCCAGGCTTTCCAGGAGCCCAAGAGCAACTGGCGCAGGTCAGAGGCAAAGTAGATCAGCACCGCCCCCAAACTGCCCAACTGGATCACCGCCGTAAACGAAGCTCCCGCATCCGGCCACCCCACCAAAGCCGGAAACACCCGCAGATGGGCCGTGCTGCTAATGGGCAGAAATTCGGTGATCCCTTGCACCATGCCCAAAATTAGAGCCTGCCACCAATCGGGATACCAAGTGTCAGCAAGCAACAAGGTAAACACTCCCCCACCCAAACTTGCCGGATTTGCACAATCCCCATTCTTAGAAAAACTCAGAACTCCGGCTTTTTCCAGCAGCCCATACCACGGCGAACAAACACTTGCAGAGGGATCCCACCCCAACTGGCCGGGAACTTGGGTGTCGCTGTCCCAGACCCGCAAAAGGGCTGTGCCTATAGGATCGCCGCAAAGATCAACAGTAGGTCAGATCATCGGGTCAATAGTCAGAAGCCAATCCGCTCTGGGTCTTCAATGGTAATCAGCCAGTTGCCCACATTGCGGAAGAGCGGGTTAGGCTCCGTCCCCCGTACCCGCGCCTCCACCCGATAGATGCCGGCAGATGAAGGGTTGCGCACGTTGGAGAGCACCAGACGGATCTCCTGACCGGCAGCAATGGGTTGACGGGCCACCACCTCTAGAGAGCGAAACTCCTCGTTCCAGTACACTTGATCCAGCTCTACAGGCCGGCCTTCTACCTCCAGGCGGACACTTTCCGGATCGATGCGGCCATCGAAATTCCTGTCCCCGTTGATCTGCACTTCTGCCACCGCCACATTCTGGGGGGGAATGGTCAGGCGATAGCGATCCAAACGACTGCGAACCCCGCCAAAATCGAGCCGATAGCTGAGGACAGGTACCCCTTCACTGCCGGTGATCACCAAACCCGACTGCGCCTCTGCAGAATGGGGCATCACCAGGGATCCCAGGCTCCCCATCAACAGGCCCGCCAAGGCCAGCCTCATTCCTCGCCGAGCAAGGCCAAGTTCCTGCGAACATTTCCCTGCTCTCATCACTGCTCTCAACACCCAAACCTCCGCTGGTTGAAACACCTCAGCACCTTCAAAGCTCACTAGCGCGGCCTGTAGACAGCCTGACCGATGGCAAGCAAGGCCGACGCCTCGCCGTCCATTGTAGAGGATGGGATCCTCTCTACCGAGAGAGCCTAGGGCTCACCGGGGTGCGCAAGTACGCAGTTCTGGCAGAGATCTCAACAAGAACTTTGGGCCACCATACCCACAGTGCAGCCCCCCACAGCGCCGATTGTAACGGCAAGATGCCCCTGCCCTTCTACTGCTTCTTCACTTGAGGAAACTCAGCACCCCCACCCCAATCACCATCAGCACCCAGAGCAGGGATCCCACCAAAATCACATTCTTGGCCCGGCTCCAGTCGCTGGCTGAGCTGTAGAGCACTGGCACCGCCACCACCAAGAGCAAGCTGTAAAGCACCAACACCAACAAAGCAATTTGGAAAACGAGCATCATCTTTCGGATCCCTCACAAAAGTCTTGTCTTGGATAAAAGCTCCCGGTAACACCGGATGGCAGCAGGATAAATAGGATGACGCTCTGACTATACCAAAATAGGATCCCTCCCAAGGCCAGATCCGTTGAGGCGGCTGATGGATTCATCTAGACACAGGCTGGAGGCGGAAGGGGTTAAAGTCGGTTGCCACATCGAAGTAGTCTTCTTGTTCTTGCTGCTTTAGCCAGCCGGTAATGGCATAGGTCAGGGGCGTGAACGCCGCCTCAACGGCACACTTGAACACATAGTTGGAGAGTATTAAGCTGCCCAGGCCAGGGAACACCCCCCAGAAGGCCAAAGTGACAAACAGACCCGTATCCACCGCTTGGCCCACCAGGGTAGAGCCGATGGTGCGTGTCCACAGCCACCGTCCCCGCGTCCACACCTTCATGCGGGCCAGTACATAGGCGTTGGCAAAGCTGCCTCCCCAATAGGCGATTAAGCTGGCCAGCACAAGGCGGGGCGTCAGGCCCAGAATCTGGTCGTAGGCTTCTTGATAGGGCCAGTCGGGGGCGGCCGGCAGGGATCCCACGATCATGAATGTCACCGACATGAGGGCCGCCGAGAGAAATCCCAGCCAGATCACCCGTCGCGAGCGGGCATAGCCATAGACTTCGGTGAGGATGTCGCCAAAGATATAGCTGAGGGGGAAGAGAATGGTGCCCCCGTCAAAGGTAAAGGGCCCCAGAAGAACGATCTTGGTCGAGGCGATGTTGGAAATCAGCAGCACGGCCACAAATAGAGCCGTCACCGCATCTAGGTGTCGATAAGCTCGCTCAAAAACCCTCTCAGACATCAGGATCCTCCTAGAAGTTTACGGATCTGTCGCAGCTCCTTGACGATCAAGGCCAAACCCTGGGCATGTCGCTCCACTTCGCCGGCGAGCTTGCTGATCTGGGCCTCCAGATTGCTGCTGCGGGATTCCTGACGCGCCAGGCGTTGGTTGATCCCAGAAAGCCGCGCCACCACCTCCCGCTGGATCAAGTTTTCCGTACCTTGAATCAGCAGCGTCTCGATGGCGGTGAGCCGGTTCAGAATCAGTTGGGTGTTGGTTTCGGATCCCGGCTCCGGTGCAGCGGCAGGGGCAACCTGGAGGACCTTTTGGATAAGAGCCAAAAGGGCATCTGCCTCAAACGGTTTCTCGATGAAATCAAAATCGACAAAGGGCTCAGGGATGCGGGCAGTCACCTGTTCCTTCAGCCCCGACATCATGATCACAGGGGTATTTTTCAAGTCACCTTCCCGACGCAGGGCTTGCAGGGTGTCGTAGCCATCCATCTTGGGCATGACAAAATCCAGCAGGATCAGGTCGGGGTGATGTTTTTTGGCCGCTTCCAGCCCTGTCAACCCGTCTTTGGCCTCCACCACTTGGAACTGATCGGCCAAGATGCTGGCCACCATCTTGCGAATCATGATGCTATCGTCAATGACCAACACCGTCTTGGTTGTCATGCTGAGGCGCTCCCTCTTCCCATTATCAAATCGACCTGATCAGCCCCTTCCTCCAGCTCATAGGGCAATCGGGGACATCCTTTTGAGGACACCACTAGAGTACTCCCCTGCTTGGCCAGATGGGGTGTGCTCAGGGATCCAATTCCGCCAGGTTTTCCCCGCGCCCAGCGGCTGCCGGCCCGGCGTGGCCGCCTTGCTATAATTAAGTGTAAACAAACGTTAAGCCTTCATTCTTCATTCGCACCTTGCAGGGTTATGAGCCTACAACTAAGTCCTGAGCTGTCGCTGCCGATCCCATCTCCAGTCGGAGAAGCTGCCTACCGCGCTTTTCAGTGGGGCAAAAACATCTTCGGCTTTGCCCACAAAGCGCTCTCCACCCAAGCTTCAGATCTGATGCTCTCCGTGCTCAGGGATCTGCAAAGCTTCTCCTCCGGGAGGACCCCGCCGCCGCGGGCCAAGGTGCGGGTGAGCGCTGACACGCTACAGGTGTTGCGGGCCCGTTATGAACAACTCCTGCAAGCGGACTGGCAAGATGCTGAGGCAGGGTACTACCCGCACGCGCTCTTGTTCGACAACCCCTGGCTGGACTTTGCCCGCTATTACCCACAGGTGTGGTTGGATTTGCCGCAAATTACTCGGCGGGTTCACAGCAAGCGTTACCAAGAGTTTTCTCAAGACATCTCCACCGAGGGCTATCCGAAATACTACCTGCAAAATTTTCATTACCAAACCAACGGCTACCTGAGCGACAGCTCGGCTGAGCTTTATGACCTGCAGGTGGAGCTGCTGTTTGGGGGCACAGCGGACGCGATGCGCCGTCGGGTGATTCGCCTGCTCAAAGATGCCTTGGATCCCACCTTGGTCAGCCCCCACATCCTCGATGTAGCTTGTGGCACGGGGCGGATGCTGCGCTTGCTGCGGGGATCCCTGCCCAAAGCGGCTTTGTACGGTCTGGATCTTTCCCCCGCCTATCTGCGCAAGGCCAACCGACTGTTGCAGGAGCTGCCGGGGGAGCTGCCCCAGCTTATCCGCGCCAACGCCGAGGCCATGCCCTATGCCGATGCCACCTTTGACGCCGTCATCAGCGTTTTTCTCTTTCATGAGCTGCCTGGCCCGGCCAGACAAAATGTCATCAACGAGATGAGTCGGGTGGTGAAGCCAGGGGGCGTGGTGGTCATCTGCGACTCGGTGCAACTGCTGGATTCGCCAGAGCTGAAGGAGACGATGGAAGCCTTTATGCAAACCTTCCACGAACCCTACTACCGCGACTACATCCACGACGATCTGGGGGTGCGCCTGCAACAGGCAGGCTGTGCGGTGCTGCGCCGGGAGACTCACTATGTCAGCGCCTACACCCTAGCCCGTAAGGGTTGAGCGCCCTTTCCACAAGCTTAAGAGGAAGAGTAAATCGGCGGTCACTTGTCCAGAGGGTGTATAGTAGTTTTAGACACGAAACCTTGGATAAGAAGACGGGTCACTAACTGGATAACCCTTGGGTGCAAGTCCGTCTAAGATCTTTTTCTTGTGCTTAGGCTCATGTCTCACCCTCATGGATCCCTCCGCGCCGGCATTACTGCTCTCAAGCAGGAGCGCTACCTGGAGGCGATCAACCTTCTCGAGTCCTTCTGCTACTGCTGTTCCATCCAAGAAAGACAAGAGAGTTTGCCCCGCCGCCTGAGCGAGCGCAATGGCTCGAGGGCAGATCCGGAAGAATGCGTTTTGGCTCGTGTGGCTCTGATTATGGCTTATCAGGGCAGCGGCGACTTGGAGCGGTCAACCGCCCTCTGCCAAGAGCTGTTGGAGGAGAAGGAAACTCCTGAGTCCGCTCCCTGGGCTCGGGAATGGGCAGCTCAGGCTCTACCTACCCTCAAGCAGGCTTCAGAACACTCCATGCCCCCTGAGGAAGTCATGGCGCGGCTACCCGTTCTCCGGCAGTTGGAAGACTGTCAGCCGCTGTGTAGCTCCCGCGATCCGGCCCCGCACCTGCTCAAATCTGCCTCTCTCTGAGGGAGAGGATCTGCAAGGAGCGGTGGACGCCCGACTCTGGCCTTTACTCTTGCATAGTTTCACAGCTTGATAGTTTCACAGCGACCTAGCGATCTTAGTCTTATGTCTGCAGCCGAACTGGCCACCTATCATTTTGTCGTTGCCAGCCTGTCCTTCTTGCGTTCTGAGCCCCTGGAAGAGGTGCTGGAGGAGCGTCGTCGATACTGCGAGGAGCGCCATTGCCCTGTCGATTTCTTCTGGGTGCCCCAGCCGGCCTTCATGGAAGCTCCAGAGTTAAAGCCCCTGCGGGACAAGTTGAAGGAGCCCCTGGGGGCAGTGGTATCCACCAACGCGGATTTTATTCGTTGGCTGAGCCTGCGCTTAACCTTTGTAGAGAAGGGCAGCTTTGTGGCTCCCAGCGAGTCGATCCCGGATCCCTTGCGCTCTCTATCTGCCGCAGAAGGATAAGCCTGCCGATTCCCAAGATTTGGGTTGGTGGATTGGAAGGCGGGCCAAGATAAGATCGGGGCACCCCATTTCCACTTTTGTTTGCTGACGGGATCCCATTCTGTTGTGGGGCCGACGTCGGGGAAATGGGCAGGTCACCTGGGGAGCATCATGACTTGGGAGCAACGATGGGGCTGGCCGGAGGGAGGGGCAGGGATCTGCCACCCCAGTTCCCCTCTCCAGAATCCCCCACCTGCGTCAACGCCAACTTGGGGGCTGAAGTCAGAAGCTCTCTTGCCTGAGCCGACAGCAAGCCCCGCCCTCAGCTCGCCGGAGTGTTCTCCTGGGGATCCCTTGCCAGAGCCATCTCCTGAAGATCCCGAAAAAGGGCAAAAAGAAGAGAAAGAAGATCAAGGTCTATCTGAGCCGGGCCTGAGAAACTTTGTGGCCGTGCTGCGCCGGCGCAATTTCCTGCTGCTGTGGATGGGGCAGGTGTGTTCCCAGTTGGCGGACAAGGTGTTGTTGGTGCTGCTGATTGGGTTGGTTGCCCGCGAATTTCAACCCGAAGGGGCTTCCATCAGCGGTCAGGTTTCGGCCATCATGCTGGCTTTTACGCTGCCGGCGATGCTATTGGGCAGCCTGGCAGGGGTATTTGTGGATCGCTGGCTGAAAAAAGGGGTGTTGGTGCTCTCCAACCTGGGGCGTGGGATCCTAGTGCTGCTGTTGCCGCCGCTGCTCTGGCTCACTGCCGGGCGCGACCTTTGGCCGGGGATCCCCTTGGGGTTTGCGGGGCTGTTGCTGGTGAGCTTTGCCGTCTCGGTTCTGACCCAGTTTTTTGCTCCTGCCGAGCAGGCGACTTTGCCCCTGATCCTGCCGAAGCGAGAGCTGCTGGCGGCCAACTCCCTGTACACCACCACGATGATGGCTTCGCTGATCGTCGGGTTTGCCGTGGGGGAGCCGCTGTTAACCCTGGCAGATCGTTGGGTACGCCATTGGTTGCCGGGCTGGGAAGTGGGGCCGGAGCTGTTGGTGGGGGGAGCCTACCTCTTGGCGGGATCCCTGCTATTGCTGCTGCAACCCCACGAGAAGCTAGAGCCCCGGCGTTGGGAAGTCCCTCACCTCTGGGAAGATCTCCGGCTGGGCCTGCACTATGTCGGCCAGGTGCCCCTGATCCGAGCTGCTTTGGTGCAGGTGGTGGTGCTTTACTCGCTGTTTGCGGCGCTGGCAGTTTTGGCGGTGCGCATGGCCGAAGTGATGGCAGAGCTGAAGCCGGATCAGTTCGGGGTGTTGTTGGCCGCTGCTGGCCTAGGCATGGGGATCGGCGCCTTTTGGGTGGGCCATACGGGCCGACGGGTGAGCCGCCGCGCCTGGGTTGGCCTGGGATCCCTGCTGCTCTGTGGGGCTCTGGCAGCCCTCTCCTGGACGACCCACTGGCTGCTGCCCAGCTTGGGCTGGATTGCCCTGTTGGGCTGTGGCGGGGCTCTGGTGGCGGTGCCGATGCAAACCTTGATCCAAGAGGAAACGCCTGACCATCTGCGAGGCAAGATCTTTGGGCTCCAGAACAACGCCGCCAACATTGCCCTCAGTTTGCCGCTGGTGTTTACGGGATTGGCGGAAGCTTGCTTTGGCCTTCCCTGGATGTTTGTGGCCCTGGCTGTTCTGACGGGGCTGGCGGGGCTGTACACCTGGAGCTTATTGGGCAGAGAGGCCCCCTAAATCCTGCCGCAGCGCCAGGCTGGATACCCTCTTCTGGGGGAACGGGTCAAGGCAGGAGCCAACTCTGCTACTCTTGTAGAGGTTTAAGAATCGAGACTCCCTTTGCAGCTCAGCGTTTCAGCTCCGCGGGGATCCGCCCATGCACATCGCCTGGATAGGCAAAAAGACACCTTTCTGTGGCAACGTCACCTATAGCCGCGAGATGACCAACGGCCTTTTGGATCGAGGGCATCAAGTGAGCTTTTTTCACTTCACCAACGAGGGCCAACCGCCCGCCCTGGATCCTGGAGGTGAAGGCTGGAGGGCGGAGCTGGATCGTCGAGACGTTTCCCTCCCCTGTCTGTACAAGTCGCAGATTTACACGATCCCGGCCCCCAACGCCAAGCGGTTGCTCACCCAGGCCCTCAAGGAATTGCAGCCGGATCTGGTGCATGCCTCCTTGACCATTTCTCCCATCGACTTTGTGTTGCCGGAGATCTGCGCTGAGCTCAACCAGCCGCTGGTGGCTACTTTCCACCCGGCCTTCGACCGACGGCGGCGCAACATCGCCTCTCGCACCCAATACTTGGCCTACCAGCTCTACGCCCCGTGTTTGGCCAACTATCACCGCACCATTGTCTTCTCGGAAACGCAACGGGAGATCTTGGTCAAACTGGGGGTGAGCCCCCAGCAGGTGGTGGTCATTCCCAATGGTGTGGATGTGGACAAGTACGCGCCTGGGCCCTCCACCCTCAAACAGCGGTTGGGACTGGAGCGGATCTTCGTCTATCAAGGGCGGGTCTCGCCGGAAAAAAACCTGGAAGCCCTACTCAAGGCTTGGAAACACGCCCAAATGGGGGAGAAGTGTGGTCTGCTGATCGTGGGGGATGGGCCACTGCTCAACACCCTCAAGCCCTTCTACACCCTTCAACATGGGATCCACTGGCTGGGCTATATTGCCGACGAGCAGCAACGCATCGAGATCTTGCGAGGAGCCGATGTGTTTATTTTGCCCTCTTTAATCGAGGGGCTCTCTTTGTCGCTGCTGGAGGCGATGGCCTGTGGGCTGGCAGCAGTGGCCACCGATGTGGGTGCCGATGGCGAGGTTTTGGCCGATGGAGCCGGGATCCCGCTGGATCCGACACGGGTGACAGCAGAGCTGCAAACGCTGCTGCCTTTGCTGCGGGATCAACGGGAGTTTACCCAACTGCTGGGGATGAAGGCCCGCCAGCGGGTGCTGGAGCGCTATACCCTCAGCCACAACCTCAGCCAGGTGGAACAGCTCTACCGAGAGCTGTGCCAGGGATCCCGTCAGCATCGCTGGGTGTGAGGGATGAGTGTGATGAAGCTTGTGATATTTTTGCTAAGCTGTTTCGTTACGTTTCCAAGGGATTAACGCCAGTCTTCCCGATGGATGATCACAGCCCCCAAAAGGCCGTTTTAGGGCAGCCCCCTGCCGGGCTGTCAGATTCTTTGTGGTCAGAGTCCTTGCTGGCCCAGGATTCGGGCAAAAATCCCCTCCCCCCCAATGCTCCGTCGCTGTCGCCCACGGACAATTCGGGGGACTTGCGCTCAGCTCAGACCGGCCAGGATGAGGATCCCACCTCTTCAGGTGCCGTTGCGTCCGATGATAGAGAGCTGCCGGAGGTCAAGCCGGCCATTGTGCCTGCCCCTGCAATGCCGGATCGGGTGGCAGAACTGGAGAGAGAACACCATCGGATGCAGTATCTGCTGGCGTGGCTGGCTTTTGCTCTGCGCTCTTTTAACAACTTGAACCAGATCCTGGAGCTGACGGCTTTTGTGGCCAGCCAACTGACCGATGCCGAAGGCGGAGCCCTGGTTTTGTTCAATCCCAACGGCACCATCCAGTTGGATCAACTGCATTGCTCTGATCTCAATCACCGCGAGCAGATTCGGGCTGAGATGGAGCAGATCGCCCAAACTCTCTCGGCTCAAGAGCCCATCCTCAAAACGGAGGGATCCCTCTCTGTTAAGATCCCTGCCCTTGAACACCTCTTGGACGAACGGTTCCGCCAGAGCTTGGGGCCGGATGTACGCCTTTTCGGCACGCCGCTGCTGATTCGCAACTCTGTCCAGGGTCGCTTGTACGTCTTCAGTCGTCAGCCTGGCTACCACTGGGATGAACGTCGCCAACAACTGTTGCGCTTGGTCGCCGATCAGGCAGGGGTGGCCATCGAAAATGACCGCTTGACGGCAGCCTTGCGCCGCAAGATGGCCCTGGAAAAAGAAATGGAGATTGGCTCTTACATCCAGACCCAACTGCTACCTCGGGAGTGCCCTCAAGTCAAGGGGATTCGCTTGGCAGCCCGTTGCCGGGTGGCCAGCAAAGTGGGGGGCGACTACTATGACTTCATCAAGATTCCCGGCGAACGCCTGGAAACATCCGACTCATCTGAAGAAACGGCAGGCTTTCGCTTGGCCATCGTCATTGGGGATGTGATGGGCAAAGGGGTGCCCGCCGGCCTGTTGATGACCATGACCCGCGCCATGGTGCGGGCGGAGGCCCTCAACCGCCATTCGCCGGCCCGTGTTCTGCAACATCTGAACCGGGCCATGTACAGTGACCTGGAAAACTCCAATCGCTTCATCAGCCTGTTTTATTCGGAGTACGATCCCCGCTCCCATCGCCTCTGCTTCAGCAACGCGGCCCACAACCCCACCCTGTGGTGGCAGGCCCGCACCCGAGAAATTCAACCCCTGGACACAGAGGGGGCGCTGATCGGCTTGGAAGAAAACAGCCACTACTCGGAAAGCTGCGTGCAACTGCAACCCGGGGATGTGGTGGTGTACTACACCGATGGCTACACGGAGACAGCCAACACCCGCGGCGAGCGCTTGGAAACCTCTGGGCTGATGGACGCCATCCAGTACGCTGCCCGTCGCTACGACTCCCCCGAAGACATCTTGGAGAGCTTGTTTGAGCAGATGGATGCCTTCCGAGGCCGCCGGGGATCCCACCCTCTTCCCCTATGGCTGCCCGAGGATCCAGAGCTCCTGTTGCAGGATGAAATTTCCCTGCGGCCTGAGCCCGTGGACGACACAACGCTGGTGGTGTTGAAGGTGTTGCCCGACTCCGAGCCAGCCTAGCTAAAAAAGTTCAAACTCAGGGTTAATGACAGCAGGCCGCAACGCTCACAATAGCTCAAGCAAGCTACTCAACGCTACTGGGCTGGGCAGCAACGGTGGGTTGGTTGACGTGGTTTTGCCGGACTACTAGGCTAGTTGGTTAGTTCTGGCATGCGTTCTGCATGGGCTAAAGCCTGCTCCAGCTTTAGTCTGTGTGGCTCTCTCAGAGAGCAAGGAGCGGCTACCTGCAGCTTGCGGGGAAGTCACGCCTGTGGAGATCCCTCTGGCGGGGCAGTGGGGGTGATCTCTGCTGCCAGCCATAGTTCGTTAAGGCAGGAAGAAAGCAGAAGCGCGGCAGACGCTGAGCACTCCGCGCCGCCGGTGCGAGTGGAAGTGTTTGTTGGCGTTTCGTAGGTCTTTCAGAGCGGTACGCTCTAGCTGGTGGAGCTACCAGGTTGGCTGCACTGTGTTATCTACACCTGAGGTACAACCATGAACTTCTCTCCTTCTGGGTCTGAAACCGCCTCGGTTTACTTGCCGGCCCCCGCGGCTTTCCAGACGGAAATGATTGTCGGGCAGGTGTTCCGACAGGATGTGCTGGGCGATATCCGCAAGGGTTGGAATGGCTTTGTGGAATCGGGCCAAATTTGGGCGCTTTTGATAGGGATCGTGGCGGGCTACATGCTCAAGAGCATCACCAGCTCCCACTAGAGCCTTGTCGCCATTGCTCTAGCTGGATCCATTGGGCCTGGGCCGGCGGGGTTTTGGCCGTCGGCGGTCGGTTTCTGTGTTTTTTCTCCACAACTGCAGTGGGGTCTTCCTACGGTGGTCAATCCTTCTCCCCATTCTTCCGGTTCCCAGCCAATGTCTGAGCCGACGGTAACTTCCACCCCTCGCCCCTGGAGCCAACGCTTCGAGGGATCCCTGCATCCTGCCATCGCCCGCTTCAACGCCAGCATCGGCTTCGACATCCGCCTGCTGCCCTACGATGTGGCCGGATCCCTGGCTCATGTGCAGATGTTGGCCGCTTGTGGCATCCTGACCCAGCAAGAGGCCGACCAGATCCGGTGGGGATTGGAGCAGATCCAACAGGAAGCGGCTGCCGGCACCTTCCGGCCCGATCCAGAGGCAGAGGATGTCCACTACGCCGTCGAGCGTCGTTTGGTGGCTTTGGTGGGGGAAGTGGGAAAAAAACTGCATACCGGGCGCTCCCGCAATGACCAAGTGGCCACCGATCTGCGTCTCTATCTGCGAGATCAGATCGATCACCTTCGTCAAGCCCTCTGGGAGCTGCGCGGAGTTTTGTTGGACTTGGCTGAGCGGCATCTGGAGACAATCCTGCCCGGCTACACCCATCTGCAACGGGCTCAGCCGATTAGCTTGGCCCACCACCTCTTGGCCTATGAAGAAATGTTCTGGCGAGACTGGCAACGGCTGGGGCGGGTGCGGGAAGAGGTGAATGTCTGCCCCCTCGGATCCGGGGCTTTGGCCGGCACTTCTCTGCCCATCGATCGGCAGCTCACCGCCCATCTGCTGGGATTTGAGCGGATCAGCGCCAACAGCTTGGATGCCGTCAGCGACCGGGACTACCTGGTGGAGTTCCACGCTGCCGCCAGCTTGATTTTGGTGCATCTCAGCCGCCTCTCGGAAGAGATGATCCTCTGGGCTTCCCAGGAGTTCGGCTTTGTCACCCTCACCGATGCCTGTGCCACCGGCTCCAGCCTCATGCCCCAGAAGAAAAATCCCGATGTGCCGGAGTTGGTGCGCGGCAAGGCGGGGCGGGTGTTTGGCCATCTCCAGGCTTTGTTGGTCACCTTGAAGGGGCTGCCGCTGGCCTACAACAAAGATCTCCAAGAAGACAAAGAGGGACTATTCGACACGGTCGATACCCTGAAAGCCTGCCTAGAGGCGATGACCCTTCTGCTGCGGGAAGGGATCCAATTTCAACCTGAGCGCATGGCCGCTGCTGTGCAGGAAGATTTCTCCAACGCCACCGATGTGGCCGACTACTTGGTGCGCAAAGGGATCCCCTTTCGCACAGCCCATGATTTGGTGGGGCAGATTGTGCGCATTTGTTTGGCAGAGGGGATCCTGCTGCGGGATCTGCCCTTGGAGCGCTGGAAAACCTTCCACCCGGCCTTTGAGGCGGACATTTTGACGGCCATTGAGCCCCGCCAGGTGGTGGCCACGCGGCTCAGCGCCGGGGGAACGGGCTTTGCTGTGGTGCGAGAAGCCCTGCAACGGGCCCAGGCCCGCCACCAGCAGCCAGAGCCATCGGAAGAAACTCCACAAACTTAAACTGAACTCAAGGAGAGTTTGCAATTCTTGGGTTCTTCTCGCCAGTGTGTGCCATCCTGAGGTTCTCAGCCATCCAACGCAACTCCCAGCCTGTTGGCCTCTTCCCTGGGTATCGTTCCATGTTGGATAACCTCACCGCCCACGTCCTCGAAAATGCGGCCAAGCGTCGCTGGCGGGAACGCGCCTACAGCCGATTTTTGCAAGATTGGCGACGGCAGGTGGTGCTGCTGCGCCGTCAACGGGCCGGCGAATTTGGCCCACCCCTGGGGGATCCCTCTTGTGTTTTCAGTGCCCACTCGGCTTGGTTGCGCTGTGCCGTCCATCCCCAAGGGCCGTGCCAGGGTTGCCCCCACTATGCCCCCGTCACCCCTCCAAAGCCAGAGCCACCTCTGGGTTCACTCGATGGACGGGTCTGACCGCGCCACACTGGTGGCCGAACATTTTCAGCAGCGGCGGCCTCTGCGGAACGGCCTGCCCGTTGCGCCCCAATGGCATCCGCTGTAGCTAAGTTGAGGGATCCCCGGCCAACTTGTGCCAGAATAAAAGAACGGTAACTCCATCGGCAAAGGCGAGATTCATGGCCCTCTACCTCTCGGCAGACCACCTTCACAGCATCCGCCAGCACGGCGAACAAGCCTTTCCCCACGAGGGCTGCGGCATTTTAATTGGGGAAATCCGGGGATCCGACAAGATCATCCACGAGCTTTGGTCGGTGACCAACACCTGGGATCAAGCGGAAAACCCTCTGGCAGACGGGGAATCCAGCCGCCGCCGCTTTTTGATCGATCCGGCGGATTTCAAGCAGGCCAACGACCACGCGGTGCGCAAAGGGCTGGGGATCCTGGGCACCTATCATTCCCATCCCAACCATGCGGCCATTCCCTCCGAGTTTGATCGGCAGCATGCTTTTCCCTGGGGCTTTTCCTGTGTGATCGTCAGTGTGCGCGAGGGCAAGGCAGAAGAGGTGGTGAGCTGGGTTTTGGATGAGCAGGAGCAGCCCCAACGGGAGCCGATGCAGATGCTGGAAGACATTCGCATCCCCCCGCTCCCGGCTTTGGCAAGCTAGAGTCGTTTGGGCTTTGCCGCTGTTTGAGGCTGAAGTTCACGGCTAAGTTCAGTTGGGATCCTTGAAAGCTGGGATGGGTACCACCGGAAAAAGCGGTAGTCTAGTGCTGAACCTTGTCTGTAAGATAGCTGAATCCTCAAAGTCAGTAGACAGCCCCAACAAGATCGACAAACGGATAGGTCAGCCCAGATCCTCTGGATCCTCAAAAGTCTCCAGTAGATACCCAAGATCTCTCCCCGAACTCCCATGGCAACCAAAGTTCTGATCCCCTCTCCCCTGCGCCCCTACACCGACAACCTGGAAGCTGTCGAGATCGAGGGCAGCAATGTTGGCGAAGTGATGGGCAACCTCATCGCCCGCTATGGCGAGCTGAAGCGCCACCTCTACACCGAGGATGGGAAGCTGCGCAATTTTGTCAATGTCTACCTCAACGACGAGGATGTGCGCACGTTGCCCCAAGGCAACAACACCCCCGTGGGAGAACAAGCCGTCATCAGCATCGTTCCCGCTATTGCTGGAGGGTTGTGAGCATGTTGAACCTGGACACCAGCCAAGTCAGCCTCTCCCGCGAGGAGATGGAGCGGTTTTCTCGGCATTTGATCCTGCCCGAGGTGGGCCTAGAAGGACAGAAGCGGCTGAAAGCGGGCAAAGTGCTGTGCATCGGCACAGGCGGCCTTGGCTCGCCCCTGTTGCTGTACTTGGCGGCAGCCGGCGTGGGGCGGATCGGCATTGTCGATTTTGATGTGGTGGATGTGTCCAACCTGCAGCGGCAGGTGATCCACGGCACCTCCTGGGTGGGCAAGCCGAAGGTGGAATCGGCCAAGAACCGCATCCTGGAGATCAACCCCCACTGTCAAGTGGATGTTTACAACACCGCCCTGAAGGCCCACAACGCACTGGAGCTGTTTGCCAACTATGACGTGATTGTGGATGGCACCGATAACTTCCCCACCCGTTACCTGGTGAACGATGCCTGTGTGTTGACGGGCAAGCCCAATGTCTACGGCTCGATCTTCCGCTTCGAGGGACAAGCGACGGTCTTCAACTACGAAGATGGGCCCAACTACCGGGATCTCTACCCCGAGCCGCCCCCACCAGGACTGGTGCCCTCCTGCGCCGAAGGGGGAGTGTTGGGGATCCTCCCCGGCATCATCGGTGTTATTCAAGCTACCGAAACCGTGAAGATCCTGCTGGGCGTGGGCACAACCCTAAGTGGGCGGCTGCTGCTTTACGATGCCCTGAACATGAGCTTCCGGGAGCTGAAGCTGCGCAAAAACCCCGCCACTCCTCCCATCACCCAGCTTATCGACTATGAGCAGTTCTGCGGGATCCCACAAGCCCAAGCTGCCGAACAGGCTGGCCAAGCGGAGATCCCGGAGATCACCGTGGCTGAGCTAAAAGCCCGCCTCGATGCCCAGCAAGACTTTGTGCTGGTCGATGTGCGCAACCCAAATGAGTGGGAGATAGGCCGGATCCCTGGTGCTCACCTGATCCCCTTGCCCCAAATTGAAAATGGCGATGGGGTGGAGCAGGTGCGTCGCCTCCTTAACGGCTCAGAGCTGATCGTCCACTGCAAGAGTGGGGCACGCTCGGCCAAAGCCCTGAAGATCCTACAAGCTGCTGGGATCCAAGGAAAAAACCTGCGCGGGGGGATCCTCGCCTGGGCAGAGGCTTACGATCCCTCGATTCCCAAGTACTGACTCTGCCTTGGGATCCCTACCTGTCGCCCGGTTTGCTCTAGCATAGATCCGGCAGATCCGGTGCCCAGAGCCGGCTGTGCCAGGTTTTCCCTTTTTGCGTCCCCTTTTCCATGAGTGCCATCCCGCAGGCCGAGACAGAGACGATCTTCCACTCCATCCCCGAAGCCCTCGAAGACCTCAAGTGTGGTCGCATGGTCATCGTGGTCGATGACGAAAACCGAGAAAACGAAGGGGATCTGGTCTGTGCTGCCCAGTTTGCCACGCCCCAAGCTATCAACTTCATGGCCACCTACGGGCGGGGCCTTATCTGCCTGGCCATGCAGGGATCCCGCCTCGATGAGCTGAAGATCCCGCTGATGGTGGGGCAGAACACCGACAGCAACCAAACTGCCTTCACCGTCAGCATTGATGCTGGGCCAGAGGCTGGAGTTTCCACCGGCATTTCCGCTGCCGATCGCTCTCGCACCATTCAGGCGGCCATTCACCCGCACACGCGACCGGAAGATCTGCGCCGGCCTGGGCATGTCTTTCCGCTGCGGGCACGGGAGGGCGGAGTACTCAAACGGGCTGGCCATACGGAAGCGGCGGTGGATCTGGCGATGTTGGCCGGGCTGTATCCGGCAGGGGTGATTTGCGAGATCCAAAACCCGGATGGCTCCATGGCCCGCCTGCCCCAGTTGATCGAATATGCCCGTCAGCACGATTTGAAGATCATCACCATCGCCCACCTCATCGAGTACCGCTTGCGCACCGAACAACTGGTTCACCGAGAGGCTGCCGCCACCCTGCCCACGGAGTTTGGCCAGTTTCGGGTTTACGGCTACCGCGATAGCCTCAACCAAGTCGAGCACCTGGCCCTGGTGAAAGGGGATCCGACCCAATTTGCCGCTGAGCCCGTCCTGGTGCGCGTCCATGTGGAGTGTCCCCTAGGGGATGCGCTGGGATCCCTGCGCTGCGATTGTCGCCGCCAATTGACAGCGGCCCTGAAGATGATCGACCACCAAGGCAAGGGGGTACTGGTGTACCTGCGCCGGCAAGAGCAGGAGCTGAGTCTCATCGAGCAAATCAAGTCCTACGCCCGGCAAGATCTGGGACTTTCTGAAACCGCGCCACCGGTGGCGATGGACTTGCGCGATTACGGCATCGGCGCCCAGATCCTACGGGATGTAGGGGTGCGCAAAATGCGCCTGATCAGCAACACCTCTCGCCACATCAGCGGCTTGAAAGGATTTGGCCTGGAAGTGGCCGAGCGCGTGCCCTTGCTGGTGGAAGAGCCGGATCTCAATTTGCACGTGGAGCCGTCCTGTTCCCTGAAACCGATTCCGGCCTAGGCCTGTAGAGCGTTGTAGGGCCGAGGGCTGCGGTAAAACAAAGGCTGGGGTGCAGCCGGCTCGCCGTCCACTACATAAGCCTTGGATCCCCAGCCCCAGAAAGACCAGAAAGGACGTTCGGGCCCCGATGGAGCCGTCATTGCTATGCGACGCTTCCGCGCTGGTGACAGGGGTGCGGAGCACTGGCGCGCCGGTAGGAGGGAGTCCCTGGCTGTCGGGCTCAAGAGTTGCTTCGGCAGGACAGGAATGTCGGATCCCACCTGTGACCACACCTCATAGCTCCGAGGGCGCACCACCACGAGGCTGATCAGGGATCCGCGATCCATGTCGTAGCGGCAACTGTCAATGGCCTCTTGCAGCCGCGAAAAGCTCCGGTTGAAAACATAAAAATGGTCTTGGAAGCGGATGGCCTCCCAGAAACCTTCCCGTGTAACCGCCACATAGTCGTGATTGGCGGAGGCGTAGTCGAGGATCACCATGCGTGTAAAGACTGATCAGCGATGAATCAAAATGAGAGAGACTTTACCGTATTTTCACCTAAGCACGATCTTGGACAGCCTGTCATCCGCAAAATGGCTCACCTGCAACAAGGCTTAATGCGTTTCTTTACTCTGCAAACTGCTGCCGCCCGCCTCTCTATCCCCTCCGGCTCCAGGGATCCCACCCAGTTCCCGTCGCAGCTCGGCCATGGCTGCTTCTCCGATGTGGGGGGTGGCGCAGACTAGGTTGGGTGTGCGGATTAGATCGGCTCGGGCTTGGCGCACCAAGACCCGCAGGGTGGGGTAGCTGGCCTCATCGCAAATCAGCGTATGGGCGCGGCGGATTAGGGATCCCACCCGTTCCGTATCCGAGATCACTGCCGTCAGCACCAGCAGGTCTCCCCGCAAACTGTGGACGATCACCTCGGCAACCTCCAGCAGGGCAGTGCTGATGCTCACCAGCCCCAGACAGGCGTAGGAAGGCAATTGGCGGATCAGGGCAATTTCGCGGGCGTAGTCGGACACCTCCACCGTCAGAACACGGGCCCCCCGGGGTTGGGCAATGGCCTCGACGGCGCTGAGAAAATAGTGCAGCGTCACCACAGTGCCGGAATGGATCTGATCCAGAACGGTGGCCAGCTCCTCCAGGGGCACCAACTGGACCCGGATGCCCAAAGTCTGCTGGATTTGCTGGGCCATCAGTTGTCCTGTACCCAAATCCCGGTTGGGCACACACACCAGCACTTGGGCACTGCAGCGCAATCGCCAATCGATCTCCGCTAGCAGCAGATCCCGCACCTGCTCCAAAGAAAACCCCTGCTGCAGCAGCTGGTCGATGCCCTGGCGCACCTGCTCCAGGACCTGTCGGGATCGATCCAGGTTTTCCCCCAGGCCGCGAGAGTAGTTAACCACCTGGCGGGCGGAGCGGCTCACGTAAATGCCAGATCCAGCGCGGGTTTCCACCAGGCCCATAGCCTCCAATTGGCGGTAAACCTTGTGGATGGTATTGCGGTGCAGGCCTGTTTGCATAGCCAATTGACGGGTGCTGGGCAGGCGGTAGCCGGGAGGAAATTGCCCGCAGGCGATGGCAAAGCAGAGCAAATTAAAAAGCTGTACGGAGCCAGGGATCCCGCTCCCCGGCTGGATGGAAATGCGCATCATGGCCCGTTTTTCTCCCTTTGACAACGCCGTTGCGAGCCCGTTTCTGGGCTACGTAAGAATCCCTCGACTTCAGTCGGCGGGAGTGTCAACTGCCTGCAAGATAGCGCCGACGCCGGATAGACAAGCTCCAGAGGAGATCGGGATTGAGAGCCCTATTCGGGGATGCGGTGCATCCGGCTGGGATCCCAACTTAAAGTCACCTCCGTCCCTTCCGGCAACTGCTGCAAATTCAGGCCGGGGTTGGGTTGCACAGCCAAAAGTTTCACCTCACAGCCCGACACCCATACCTGATAGCGAATGAAAGCCCCTAGATAAGCAGTGTCGCAAATCCGTCCCCGCAAGCGGCAGTGGCCATCGGGGATCCCTTCTTCAGCTTACTAGCGCAGGAGCCCCGCACTGTACCCGTAGGGTCAGTGTCGGGAGGAAAGCGCTTTGATGAAGTACAATGAACTTATGAGCCAAGTCCTGACCGTCTCCTGTAAGCTCAAGGCGTCCCAGTCGCAA